>CAYWBX010000019.1:2288-4378 GCA_964456015.1 uncultured Hyphomicrobiaceae bacterium
GCGTGCCACGCGAGCGGCGAGCGATCTCCATGGCGCCGTCCCGCGCCATCGGTGCGCCGAGCACGCGCGCCCCGCGCGTAACGATCTGTTCGAGCTCCTCGTGCGTGTAGTAGTTCAGCCGGATGGGGATGCCGAAACGGTCGCGCAGCGGGTTTGTGAGCAGACCCGCACGCGTCGTCGCGCCGATCAGCGTGAACTTTGCAAGGTCGATCTTCACCGAGCGGGCGGCCGGTCCCTCGCCGATGATAAGGTCGAGCTGATAGTCCTCCATGGCCGGGTAGAGGATTTCCTCGACCGCCGGACTAAGGCGATGGATCTCGTCGATGAAGAGGACATCCCGCTCCTCCAGATTGGTCAGCAGCGCGGCGAGGTCCCCGGCCTTCGCGATCACCGGGCCCGAGGTGGCGCGGAAGCCGACACCCATCTCCTTCGCCATGATCTGGGCGAGCGTCGTCTTGCCGAGACCGGGCGGACCGGCGAACAACACGTGATCGAGGGCGTCGCCCCGCGCCTTGGCGGCCTGGATGAACACTCTGAGATTTGCGCGCGCCTGCTCCTGGCCCGTGAAATCATCAAGCGTCTGCGGGCGGATGGTGGCCTCGAGGGCATCCGCATCCTTGCGGGCACCGGTGACCAGGCGATCGTCGCTCATGAGCGGCCCCGATTCGGGAAGACAGCAGCGTCTGTGATGCCTGCGGCGGGCCGATTTGGCAACCCGGCCCTGACCTCAAAGCCTCGCCGGGTCGGCCCGTCACCCGCGTGCCGGGGTGGCGTCACTCCCGGGACTTGCCGCGCGGCCGCGTTTCGCCCGACCTGCCTTGATCCGCGATCGCCAAAGGCGGCTTCGACCGCGGCTTTCCCTGCGGCCGCAACAGACTGCGAACCCCGCGGGATGCCGCGATCTCGCCGTCGTTGGCGTAGGCTTCGTGGTTGCGCTCGATCTCCTTGAGGTCATAGCGGTAGTTGACCATCAGCCCGTGCGCCTCCCGCAGGCCCTTCTCGGACACGTCGCCGAGCCAATTGATGCGCTCGAGCCGGGCGCCGTTGCCGAGATGGAAGCGGGCCACCGGGTCGACGGGGCGTCCGTCGGCCGACTTGGCGAGCAGGAAATAGTGGGCTGCCAGCGCCATCAGCGTTCCCTTGAGCGATTCGGCCTCCTCGGGATCCTCAAGCCAGCTCGGATCGCGCAGCATCTGCAAGGCGACGCGGTCGGCCTCGGTGGCGATTCCGTCGCCATCGTCGGCGAGCGCCCGGTCGAGCCAGCGGGCGAAGGTCGGCGCCGGGGATAACGTCACGAAAGTCCTGAGCTGCGGTGCTTCCCGTACGAGCTCCTCGACCACCTGCTTGATGAGGAAGTTGCCGAACGAAATGCCGCGCAGCCCCTCCTGGCAGTTGGAGATCGAGTAGAACACCGCCGTGGTTGGCGCCGGCTCGCTGCCGGGGGGCTTCGGCCGCTCGTTGAGCACGCTCTGGATCGAGCCCGGGATGTCGCCGGTGAGCGCCACCTCGACGAAGATCAACGGCTCGTCGACGAGCGAGGGATGGAAGAATGCGAAACAGCGCCGGTCCGCGGGTTCGAGCCGCCGGCGCAGGTCCTCCCAGCTCTGGATCTCGTGCACCGCCTCGTAGGCGATGATCTTCTCGAGGATTGCCGCCGGCGTCTGCCAGTCGATGCGGCGCAGGACGAGGAAGCCGCGATTGAACCAGGAGGCGAAGAGATGCGCGAGGTCGGCCTCGATCGCGGCGAAGCCGCTCTCCGACTTCGGCATCCTGAGCATGTCGCGCCGCATGGAGACGAGCTCGGCCGTGGCTCCGGGAGCGAAGTTCAATCGCCGGAAGAACTCCTGGCGGGGGCTCTCGACGGCGGCTCTGAGCCGCAGCAGCGCCGCCTCTGAGGGATCGGCAAGATAGCCGCGTGCGGCCTCACCAACCTTCGCGGCGTCGGGCTGGAAATGCTCCGCGAGATAGCGGAAGAAACTGCGCCGCTCCTCCGCGCCCATGGCGCGATAGAGATCGAGGATGCGCTGTGCGATGGCGACGCCCGACGCCTCGCCGCGGCTTGAGACCAGCGCGTTCGAGAGCGCCATCGG
>CAYWBX010000019.1:4388-14077 GCA_964456015.1 uncultured Hyphomicrobiaceae bacterium
TCCTTCAGGACCGGTGGTTCGACGCCTCGTCTCGAGAGCGCCACGATGTCCTCGCGGGAACGGCCGACGAGCGAGGCAGGCAGGTACTGGCGGCCCTGGTCGGCGATCGAGGACAACAGGTCCTGGAGAAACGATACGTTGACGGGCATCCTCTGTCCCCTTCGCCTCTCGATGCTCTGCCCGAGCGGGTCCTCGCACCGAAAGCCATGTAGGCGGACTGCCCATGCCATGCAACAGTTTTGCTTCCCCCCGCGCGTCCGCCGGGCCATCCTGCGCGGCGGAACGGCATCCCAGGGAGACCACGCACATGTCCGAGACCTATGAGATCCTGGCCCTCAAGTACGGCGAGAACCTGCAGCGCAAGGCGTCCGAGAACTACATGCATCCGCTGCCCGACGACCATGCCTCGGCGATGCCGATCGACTACTTCGTATTCGTCATACGCAACCAGAACCGGACGATCCTCGTCGACACGGGCTTCGATCACAAGGAAGCCGCGGCGCGCGGGCGCAAGATCACCGAGGAGCCGATCGTCTCGTTGAAGCGCATCGGCATCGAGCCGGCCTCGATCAAGGAGACGATCATCACGCATCTGCACTTCGATCACGCCGGCACCATGGACCAGTTCCCCGCCACCCGGTTCCATCTGCAGGAAGCCGAGATGGCCTATGCGACGGGCAAATGCATGTGCGAGCCGTCGATGCGCGTGCCGTTCACGCCCGATCACGTCTGTCAAATGGTGCGCCATGTGTACTCCGGCCGGGTGCAGTTCCACGACGGCGACGGCGAGGTGGCGCCGGGCATCACGGTTCACAGGTGCCCCGGCCATAGCAAGGGCATCCAGGCCATCCGCGTGAACACCGCGCACGGGCCCGTGGTGCTCGCTTCCGACGTCGTGCATTTCTATGGCAACATCGAGCAGCGGCGTCCGTTCTACATCACCATCGACATGGAGGAGACGCTCAGGTCCTATGACCGGTTGATCGCGATGGCCGGCGGCCTGAAGAACGTCATTCCCGGACACGATCCGCTCATCCTGAAGCGGTATCCGGCCTGGAAGCCTGAGACGCAGGGGCTGGTGCACAAGCTCGATGCGCCGCGCATCGGCTGAGGAGCGCCCCTGCGGCCCTGCACCGCCATCGCGGAAGGCGAGTGGTGAGCCGGCGCTGCGTGATTTCAGGGCAGAGCCGGGACCGGCGCGGGCTCCTGACGCATATTCCCGCGTCGTCGCACCAGTTGGCTGCGCTCGAAGCGCGCGTTCAATGCCTTCTGCGCGGGCATCTCGATCCAGCGCCAGGTGGCGGCGGATGCGAGCAGCACCGCGGCAAGGTACGCCATCGTCAGGAGATCGGCGAGAATCGGGTGCGAGAGGAGCGCGCTTGCGAGCCCCGGCTCCGGCGGTCCTGCGATGCCCGGCAGCCGACCAGCGATGGCGCTGGCGACGGTGCCGGCGCGGGAAACCGCGATCAGCACGACGCCGTGCACAAGATAAATCGAGTAGGAGCGCGTGCCGAGCCATTGCAGCGGCGGCGCCTCTAGAAGTCGCGAGATGCGGCCGCGACCGCTCGCGAACACCCAGACGGCAACCGCAAAGACGATGGGCGCCGCCAGCGCGGCTTCTGTTCCCCGGGCGTTGACCACAAAAAGGCCAACCAGCGCGATGGTCGCCACCTCGACCACGGTCGCGCGAGCGTCCGGATACTGCCAGCGGCCGCGGACATCGTAGAGGAGACGGCCGACGAGGAAGCCGAAGAGGCAGCGCTGGAAGCCGTAGTCGTAATGCGTTCGCATGAAGTCGCTGGCGAAGACAGCGACGGCCGTGGCAGCAAGGAGGGCAATCGCGGCGGCGGCGAGCCTTTGCCAGCGCCCGCAGAAGAGCGCGATCGCCGCCAGCACGACCGAGGACCAGAACTCGGCGCTGATGCTCCAACTCGGAACATTCCAGGTGCCTCTGTCGTGCAGCCCGAAACTGTGCAGCATGACGAGATGCGTCGGAATCGCTGCCAAGGACTGCCCCATGGCGGGGTCGAACGCGGCCGCGCGGCGCGCGATGCCGGTGAGTCCCGAGATCGCGTGCGCGGCAAGCTCCAGCCCTACGAGGAGCGCGAGCAGCGCCGCGTGCAGCGGCCACAGTCGCGCGAAGCGTCGCCACAGCATGCGGGCGACATCGCCGGGCGCGGCAAGTTTCTGCCCGTAGGCATGGGCGATGATGAAGCCGCTGAGCACGAAGAAGAAGTCGACAAGGAAGTCGGCGTTGCGCACGAGATGCGAGCCTGAGAGATACCCGCTCGCCTCGAGATGCATGACGGCAACAAGCACGGCGCACACGCCGCGCCAACCATCGAGTGCCTTCAGCCTCGGTATGCCGCCTGCTGCCGACACCTGCGCGTCTCGCCCCCGCTCGCCCCCGGCACATTAGCCCGGACCGATTAAGGGGCGCTGAAGCCCCGCTCTGCCGCTATCTCGAGAGCGCCTGGTCGAGCGGCGCCCGCCCCAGCGATCGCAGTCGGCGGATCGCGGCGAATCGTGCGGCGTGCCAGAGAAAGACCGCATTGCCGATGAGATAGCGGCGCCACATGCGGCCCGGCTCGAGCGCGAGTCGCCAGGTCCACTCGAGGCCAAGCGTGCGCAGGATCGCCGGCGCGCGCGAGACTCGGCCCGAGAAGAAGTCGAAGAGCCCGCCGACTCCGATTAGCACCGGTACCTGCAGCCGGTCGGAATTTGCTGCGAGCCACTGGTCCTGCAAGGGAACGCCGAAGCCGACGAGCAGGATGCCGGCGCCGCTCCGATTGATGTCGTCGATGACGGCTGCCTCGGCCGCGCCGCCGCGCTCGAAATATCCGTGGTGGGTGCCTGCGAGCGCCGCACCCAGCCCGAGGCGCGCCAGGGTCTCGGCCGATCGGGCCGCGGCGCCCGGCACGCCGCCGAGGAGATAGATGCGGACGCCCGTTCGCATCGCGGCCCGGGCCAGCAAGGGCAGCATATCGGTGCCGTTGACGTTGTCCGCCAGCGGCTCGCCGCACATGCGCGCCGCGAGCGCGAGGCCGCTGCCGTCGGCAAACCGGATGTCGGCGGATCGCACGACCTCCCGATAGCCGGGGTCCGCCGCCGCGCTCGTCGCCACATGCGCATTGACGAACACCACGCGGGTCTTGCGCCGCAGGCTGGCGGCCGCGGCAAGCATCGTCGCGGCGTCTGCCAGCATGACGTTGGCGATCCGATGGCCCATGACCTCGCACGCCGTCCCGGCTGCAGACGGGGTCCACAGGACGCTCGTGCGTCGAGCGATCGCGGGGACCGCGACGGCTTCGCCGGAGGCGGCGGCGCGCGGCATGTCGAGCAGTTCGGATTTCACGGCGGGCCCCTTGCGACTGCGGACGCATTGACGGGGGCGGCCTGACGGAGCCACGGGGCTCTCGCTACCGGCGCGTCGAGACTGCGAGACTGCACCGGCCGCCTCCTCGAGCGCGAGGCTAGTCGGGACAACCTTTGCAAAGGCTTACCGGTCGCCGGCCGGGGCCGGCGCTTCATATCGGAGAGTTAACGAATTTCGCCGATGCTGCCGGAGCGGCCCGGCGCCATGGCCGCCAGCGAGCGTGGCGCGAAGGGCCGATCGCGCCGCGCAATTATGTCGAGTTTCCCATGCCCCGTGTCAGCGTCGTCATCCCTCTCTATCAGACCGAAGCCTATATCGGGGCAACGCTCGCTGCGGTCCTGACGCAGACGTTTTCGGATTTCGAGGTTATCGTCGTCGACGACGGATCGCGGGACCGGGGGCCGGAGATCGCGAGCAGCACAGGCGACCCGCGGGTGCGGCTCGTCGCCCAGGCCAACCGCGGGCTGGCCGGTGCGCGCAATACGGGAATTCGCGTGGCCTGCGGCGAGTTCATCGCGCTCCTAGATGCCGATGACCTGTGGACCCGCGACAAGCTCGCCCGGCATGTCGCTCACCTCGAGTCCTGCCCGGAGATCGACGTCAGTTTTTCGGCTTCCTCGCTCATCGACGAAGAGGGCCGCGAGCTTGGCCTCGTGCAGCGGCCGCGGACGGCCGATCTCACTGCGGCGGAGTTCTTCTGCCGCAATCCGGTCGGAAACGGCTCGGCGCCGGTCCTGCGCCGGCGCGCCCTCGACCGCATTCGGTTCGCGCATCCAAGCCGCGGGGATGACTGCTGGTTCGACGAGAGCTTTCGGCAGTCGGAAGACATCGAGTGCTGGATGCGCATGGTCGCAGCCGGCTGCAGGTTCGGGCTCATCGCCGAGCCGCTCACGCGTTATCGTGTGAACAGCGGCGGTCTCTCGGCCAACATCGCGACGCAACTCGCCACCTGGCGCCGCTTCCGCGACAAGGTCGCAGCCTATGCTCCCGACCTCGTCGCCCGCCATGGGGCGCGCGCCGAGGCCTATCAGCTGCGCTATCTCGCGCGCCGCGCCGTGCGCTCGGACGAGCGGGCAACGGCGCTCGGACTCATGATCGGCGCGCTGCGCGCCGACCCGCGCATTCTTTTGGAGGAGCCGCAGCGCACGCTGGCCACGCTGGCTGCCGCTTCCGCGAAGTCGCTGCTGCCCGGCAGGCTCTATCGCGGCCTCGAGCGCCGCGCGCTGGGTCTTGCCGCGGCGAGCCCCGGCATTCGTGTCTGACAGCTTCAGCGTTGTTTCGTTTCGACCGCCGCCTGTGCCGTCAAGGACTTGATTTCACGCATTTTAAATTTTGCGGGAAGCCGACATTAACTGCCGCGCCATAGCGTGACTTGCGGGGGAGTGGCCCGACAAGTCAGTGAGAGTATCTCGGCCGTGGCGTTGAATGTGCTCCACAGCATCGCCGGTTTTGCGGGGCGCATCGCGTGCCGGGATCAGCTCGTGCGCGGGTTCGGGCTGCTCGGGCTCGGCGAGCTCATGATCCGCCTGTCGCGGCTCGTCACCGCCATAGCGCTCGCGCGCCACCTCGCGCCCGTCGAACTCGGCGTCGCCGCCACCGCCATCACCTGCTTCGAGCTCATCCGCATTCTCGCCAACAACGGCCTTGGACAATCCGTCATAAGGGCGCGCGAGGAGGAGCTTCAGGCGACCTGCAACACCGCCTGGCGGCTCATCTGGCTGGTGTGTGCCGGCATGGCGCTCCTGCAACTGGTGGCCGGCGCGATCATCGCGCACGTCGCTGGCAATACCGCACTCTTCGGGATGATCGCCTGTCTCGCCCTGGTCTATCTCGTCATGCCGCCCGGGATGGTGCAGGGCTGGCTCCTGCAGCGCCAGCAGCGCATGGGGACGATCTCCGGCATCAACACCGCGCAGATCGGCATCGACAACCTGCTGACCGCCGGTCTCGCCATGATCGGGTTCGGCGCTTGGGCGATCGTGCTGCCGAAGCTTCTGACGGCGCCGATCTGGCTCTTCGGGGTGAGGCGCGCCATATCCTGGCGGCAGAACGAAGCCGCGGGACAGGCCCCGGTCAGCGACATGCTGCGCTACTCCGGACCGATCCTGGGAAGCGAGATCCTCGTCGCGGTCCGCTTCAATGCCGACAAGGTCCTGGTCGGGGCCATCCTCGGCATGGAAGCGCTCGGCATCTACTACTTCGCCTTCAACGCCGGCTACGGCCTCAGTCTGGTGCTCACGGGTGCGCTGGCGGCGGCGAGCTTTCCGCATCTCGCGGATGCGCGCCTCACGCCGGGAGAGCTGCTTGCGCGCTTCGATCGGGCGCTTTCCCGCCTCGCGCTGCCCATCTGCGGCCTCATCGTGCTGCAGGCGCTGGCGATCACGGTCTATGTGCCGGTGCTTTTCGGCGAACGCTGGACTCCCTATGTCGCGATCGTCGCAGTGCTTTGCCTCTCCGCTGTCACCAAGCCCTGCTTTGACCTGGCCTGCCAGCTGCTGCGCGCTGCCGGTGCGCCTGGGGTCGAGCTCAAAGCATCCCTCGTCTTCAGCCTCTTGCTCCTTGCAGGTCTTGCCGCGGCGCTGCCGCAGGGCCTGCTCGCCGGCGTTGCGGCGATCGCCGTCGTTTCGACGGTCCTCCAGGCAGGCTTTGCCGTCTGGGCCCGCCGCCACGTCGCACGCAACCTCGCGTCTGCCGGGCAGCCGGGCGGACTGACCCGCGTCATGAGCCAAGGGAATGGACCGCGTCCAACACACGCATGACCGACGCACAGGGACATATGGGACTTGAGCCGCCGACAGGCCCGCCCAAGGGGCTCTCGCCGCATGCAGCACTGGCGCGCATCGAGCGGGCCTTCGGACGCCGGAAGGGGCCGGGGATCAGCTGGGTTGTCACCTCCATCGCCATCGTATGGTTCTTGGCGGGCGCCTATTATCTGCTCACCCCGTCCACCTATGTCAGCCGGTGGACGCTGATCCTGCCCGTCTCGAACAACTCCTCGACGATTTCGGTCGATACCATCGGCTACGCATCGACCAATCAGGCGCACACGTTCGGCAGCGTTTCGCTGAGCCCCAAGGTCATCTATCGCGAGATCGCCAACAGCGAACAGGTGCGCCAGCAGGCGGCGCACGCGCTCGGCATCCATCCGTCGGCTTTTCCGCGCGCCCGGATCAAGCTCATCGACGAGACCTCACTCATGCAGTTCCAGATGACGGGTCGCTCGCCCGAGGACGCCCAGGCCCGCGCCCGGGCGCTCGTCGCCGCCTTCCAGCAACAGCTCGATATCCTGCGGCGCGACGAGGCTGAGAAGCGCGCGGCGAGCGTGCGCGAGCACATGAAGCAGTACCAGGCGAACCTCGAGGCCGCTCGCCAGCGAATCGTCGAGTTCCAGAACGCGACCGGCCTTCGCTCCATCAACCAGTTCAACGAGACGGTCTCCTCGGCCGAGATGATGCGCCGCAAGCTCGCGGAAATGAAGTCAGAGCTCGACAAGGCCGAGCGCAACCAGTCGGTTCTCAAGAACCGCGTCGGCCTGAGCCCGCGCGATGCGGCAGCGGGCCTCAAGCTTGCAGCCGACCCTGCGTTCGCCAAGCTTCTGCACGCATTCTCGGATGCCAACTCCATCTTGCACGAGCACAAGCTGATCTATGGACCGAACCATCCTGCGTTCCGGCAGGCACGGTTCAAGCGAGATGGTGCGCTCGCCGAGTTCCAGCGCATCGCGCGGTCCGCAGGCGTCGACCCGACGGTCGACGTCGGTGCGCTGGTGGTGGTGATCAACGGCTCGCAGCAGGCGGATCTCCTCAGGAACATCGTGGCCGGCGAATCTCTCGTCTCGGGCCTGCGCCGCGAGGTCGAGACCATGCAGGAGGAGCTCGCTCGGGTCGAGAGCGAGATCGCGCGCCTCGGTCCGGAGGCGGCCAAGCTCGAGAACCTGAAGAAGGATCACCTCGTGGCGGAAGCCGTCTACTCGTCCGCGGTCGCGCGTCTCGATACGAGCAAGACGGACCTCTACTCGTCGTATCCGATCGTGCAGCTCTTGTCCGAGCCCGACCGGCCGCAGGAGCGCAGCCAGCCGCAGCTCGCCATCGCGTTGGTTGCCGCCGTTCTCGGATCGGCACTCATTCTCGTCGCCTGGGGGGTTACATGGGCCCGCGCCGCATTGTTCCCGAGACGCCCGAGGAGAAGATCGTCTACTGGACCATCGTCGGAACCTGGGGACTTTGGCTTCTCGGAGGTCTCTACATCGTCGGCTCGCTGATCGGGTATGTCCTGCTCGGCATCGCTGCGCTGCGCTACCTCGGGCTTGAACCGAGCGGCCGGGACGTGCGCACGCCGCCCGCGACCGTCGGCGTTTGGTGCATCGGCATGTTTGCCATGGCCGTCGCACTTCTCATCGCACACTACGACTTCGAGCTCGGCTTCCTGCAGACGGTAAAATCGTTCATCGGCTGGATGAAGGGTTGGGCGCTGCTCGCAATCTTTCCGCTGATCGGGGCGACACTGTCGATCCGACCGCTCATCGTCGTCAGGGCGCTGAGCGTGCTGTCGCTTCACACGCTCGCGCTAGCACCGCTGTTCCTGATGTCGGAGGCGGTTGGTCTGCCGCAGTCCCTCTACATCTCGCCGCTTCATGTGCTCGCCTCGGGGCCCGAGTTCTTCGACGTCACGCTCTATGCCATCGACGACGTCACGGGAAAGGCCCGCTGGCGTTTCTTCTCGCCTTGGGCGACGGCAGCCGCTTTCCTCGCCGGCATCGGCTTCATTGTCGCGGTCTATGAGAAATCTCTGACCTACAGGATCGTCGGCATCGCTTCGGCGATCGCCGTCTTCTACATGTCGGGATCTCGCCTGTCGGCGGTGGCGCTGCCTGCGGTGCTGATCCTGATGGTCGTCGGCTCGACCGTGATCAACCCGCGCGCCTGGCTCGTTCTGGCGGCCGTGGCCACTCTCGGCGTTCTCTTCTCGCACGAAGTGCTCTCGGCAATTGACACGGCAGTCGAGTCCTTCAACAACGCGCGGGCGGCTTCAAGCCGGGTCCGTGCCGCCCTCGGCAACATCGCCGTGCACCGCTGGATGACGGAAGCGCCGGTCTTCGGCCACGGCATACTCGAGCCGGGCGGCCACGTCGTCGAGCGGATGATGATCGGCTCGCACCACACCTGGTGGGGACTGCTCTACGTAAAAGGAGCGGTCGGCTTCGTGGCGCTCGCGGTTCCGATGACCGTGACCTTCGTCGCGCTGGTGGTGAGGGCGCAGGCCGATCGGGTCGCGCGCATCGGCCTTGGCATTGTGCTGTCGATGATCCTCTTCTCGTTCGCCGACAATCTTGAGGTGATTGCCTATCAGATGTGGCCGGCGCTGATCCTCCTTGGCATCGCGCTGGCAAGGCCGGTCAGGAATCCGCTGGCGCCGCGCCTTGGCGCAGGAGTTCCGGAGAGTCTCGCCTCTCGCACAATGGCTTTCGCGACGCCTGCTCGACCGCAGTAAATGGAGCGGCCGCGTCGCACCCCGTGCGGGAAGCGGCGCGCAGCGCGGTGTCAGCAATGACCCCGCCCGCCATCCCCCGCGCCCCCGGCACGCGGCTTGCGCGGCGCCGTCGCCGAACCAAGGGACGCCGGGCAATACGGCCGCATCGCCATGCCGGTATAGCGCGAAGTCGAGTGACGATGTGGCCTCAGGCCATCGCCTTCAGATCCTCGAGCGTGAGCGTCCCCGGCACGATGACGATCGGGATCGGGAACGAACCCGCGAGCTTGCCGGCAGCGAGCGAGGAGACGAGCGGTCCCGGGCCCTTGGCGTCCGTCGAGGCGCCGAGCACCATGATCGCGATATCCTCGTCTTCCTCGATCAGCTTGACGATCTCTTCCGCCTTCTTGCCCTCGCGTATCACTTCTTCCGTCGGAATCTGCTCGAATCCGGCTTGATTGAGCTTCCTGCGGTGCAGGCGAAAGAGGGCGCGAGCCTTGTTCGTCTCCTCGTCGATCTGGGTCTGGCGTACGCCCATCCACTGATGGAAGCCTTGCGGCTCGATGACGTAGAGAAAGACGATTTGCCCGCCGGTGTGCCCAATTCGGCTCGCGGCGAAGTACAGTGCCGCATCGACCTCCGGCACGTCGTCGACGACGACGAGAAACTTCCGGCGGTGACCCTGCTCGAAGACTCGGCGTTTCTTGACCATATCTCAGTTTGCCATGCCGTGCGCCGCGCAACAATGGGGCGGCTGCACGCGCCAGCGAACCGAGCCGCTTAGTCCGACGGCGGCAGGGCCTGCCAGGTGGCCCGGCCGAGAGCGCACCATTGCGGCCGGCAG
>CAYWBX010000020.1:0-14000 GCA_964456015.1 uncultured Hyphomicrobiaceae bacterium
GAATGCCGTTCAAGTAGGGATTGGGTTCGATGCAAACGATCCGCTTTGGTTTGCAGGTCCATTGCAAGGCCTCGATCGACTGGCCCCAATTGCCGCCGATGTCGATCGCCAATGCGACCTCTCCGATCTTTGACAGAAAATGAAACTCCTCCTCGATCTTGAGGCCAAAGTATCGCGTCAAAGCATTATAGGTCTCAAACTTCGCACGCCGGGCGAGCGGGAAGTAGGACTGCGCGGCCCGCAGAAGTGCATAGACTTTGTCCCGACGTATCAAGTTCGTTTCTCGCTCGCCCATATAGCGACCAACGTGCCGGAGCCGCGCGCCCGCGACGCCACTCGTCTGTTGTGGCGACGCTTGCCGTGTGTCCCCCTAGTCGGCAACTCTGTTTGCGGTCGTCATTGCCTGACAGAACTGCGCCGCTTCGATGTGCGGGCCGTGGCGCCCATAACGTTGCATGTCCTACCGTTTGCGCCCCACCTCCACGCCTGCGATTGCGGCGCGCGAGGGCGTCTATCCGCAGTCCGCACGCGCGGCAGTCGTCTCGCACGCGCGCTCTAATGGTCCAGCCGTCCGCCCTGTCGGCGGGTGCCGCCGCCGCTATCTTGACCGCGGACACGCCGAAGGGCCAGCAGCGAGTTTCCGCTACAGAAGTCATGCTTAAAATTTGCCGGGAAGGCACCCGCAAACAACAGTCTCAACGCAATCCAGCTGGCAAAAGCCTGCCGCCGCGTAATGCGGTCCCGCGAGCCCACCATCCGGCCCGCGCGTCGGAAACGCGCAAGGGTTGAGGTCGCGGGACCTCGGCACGCTCTTCAGCGCGGCCGTGCCTCACCGAAAGTCTGCAGGTGCCGTTCCTCGACCGTATGCTCGAGCACTTCGAGCATGCGCGCGGCCATGGCCTTCCTGTCATAGCGCGGCGCGCAAACAATTCGCTTTGAGACGCGCTTGCAACTCCGGGTCGCCTGCGAGCCGGCGCAAGGCGGATACAAGGTCGTTTGCGTCTTCCGGACGAAAGAGGAGCCCCACGTCTTCGCGTGCGACGATTGCGGCGGATTCACCCTCGACACCGTGCAGTACCGGGATGCCCATTCCCAGACACTCGAAAAGCTTCGAGGGAATGACCGTCGTGAAGAGTTCGGTTCGGCGCAGGTGGATGATCGAAGCATCGACGAGCGACCAATAGCGCACCACTTCGGCCTTCGGCACGCTGTCGACGAAGACAACATTGGCAAGCCCAAGTCTGCGGGCCTCGTCTTGCAGCCATTGTTTCTTCGCGCCGTCGCCGAGGAAGAGAAACCGGAAGCGGTCCGGATCGGGCCCATCCCGAACGAGGCGCGCCGCCGCAAGAACGGTCTCCAGCGCGTGCGCCATGCCATGCGTGCCGATGTAGCCGGCGACAAAGCGTCCTTCGAGCCCGAGCCTCGCCTCCAACTCCCTGTCCTTGGGCCGTGGCCGGAAGCGCTCGATATCGACCCCGTTGGTGACGACCTCGATCCTGCTTTCCTCGACGCCGCGCGCGATCAGCGTCCGCTTGAACGTATGCGTCACCGATACGACCCTGGCGGCGCGCCGGTAGAGGAACAGTTCGAGCCGTTCCAGCGATCGCAACAGGATGCCTTCGCGCATCGCGCCGACAGCCTTGATGGACTCCGGCCACAGGTCCCGCAACTCGAAGACGAAAGGACGGCGCTTCATGCGGCTGACGAGCCAGGCGCCGCAGACCGTGAAAAATTGCGGCGACGTCCCGATGACCACATCCACTTTGCCGATGAAGGGCGCGGCTGCGACCGCCGACAGCATGAAGCTCATGTAGTCGAGACTGCGACGGACGACGCCCTCATTCGCGGTGATGTAGGTCCACACGCGAACCACACGAATGCCGTCCATCTCCTCCGCCTGCCAGAGGCGGTTGCGATAGCCTGGGAAGACCACCCCTCGTGGAAAGTTCGGCGCGCAGGTGATGACCGTCACCTGATGGCCAAGGCGCACCCACTCCCGGCAGTGCTCAAAGGTGCGGGAGGCCGGCGCGTTCACCTCGGGCGGAAAATTGTCGGTCAGAAAGAGAATGCGCATCGATTCACCAGTGCAGCGTGACTCTGCAATGAGGTCCGGCCTCGACCTCCAGGCACTGAGCCGGCTCCGAACGCCCGAACTCCGGATGCCAGGCAGACGCTGCAATCGTCGCCCGGCCGCCCTCGACCGTCCAACGGGCGACGCGCCCAGCCGAGATCGCGATCGTGCCTTCCTTGTCGTTGCCCGCCGCGCTCGCCGCCGGGTGCAAGAAGTAGCGCGCGACCGCACGCTTGAACCGGCCCTCGATGCGATCGCTGACGGACAGAGAGCCTCGGCCGAGCATCCACTCGCGGCGATGCGTCACGCGACCGGGAAGTCGGTGATAGCCATCATGCGCGCAGGTGACCACCATCCTTCCGTCGCTGTCGCCGAGCGTCAGTGCGAATGGGCGCGCGCGTCTGGCGACGCGGAAGGCCCCCCAGACTTCGCTCGAGTTTTCGCCGTCGATTTCGACGGTGCTGTGGGCGGCCGTGGCACGCTGGCGCTGGCGCTCGGACCCGCCCCCATATACGGACGTTCCCGAATTCACGATGAGGCGCTCACCGAAGAGCGACAGTTCGAAGGAGAGCGTATCGGCGTGCGCGTGGCCCGGCAGATAGTCGGGACCGACAGGCGCTACATCGAGAAGGGCCACCGCCGGTCCGCTCGCGAGCCGGACATAGCCGGAGTGGGCAAGATGCGTCACCGGGTCGGCCGGCGCAGCATCGCCGAGGCCAAGCCGCCGCGCGTAATCGAAGAGCTCGCGCGGTTCCGGCGCCACGCCAAAGGCCGCATCATTGAAAAAGGCGATGCGCCCGTCCGGGTGCGTCATGGCGGCGAGCCAGATCTGCATCCGCTCGCTCGCCTGCCGCCACTCCGCGGTATGGTGCGCGGGCACGACTCCGGGAAAGCTGCCCGCCAGATTTATGAGATCGAGAAGGTCCTCGAAGACGAGCGCATGGTACATCGGCGAACGCTCGAAGTGCCCGCCGTCGGCAAGCACCTGTTCAGGGATCTCCCGTGCAAGAATGTCGAGGCCCGTCGCGAGCCACGCCTCGGCTTCCGGCCCCTCGAAGAAGAGACCGGCGAAGACGAGCGCCTTGCCATTCGCCAGAAGATGGTTGCCAAGGAGATGCCACTCGAGCCGGGCGCGCAGAAAACGGGCCTGCACGGCGAGGCTTGCCAGCACATCCGGCGCGAGGGGATTGCCCGCCAGCGTCCACTTGATCCAGTTCACGACCCTGAGCGACAGCGGATAGGGCTCCCAGCCGGTACCCGCACCAGGCGGATTCTCCGCGATCCAGCGCGCGATCAACAACCGGTGCCAGTCCACCCGGGCTTGCGCGCCCTCGGCGGCGAGGTCATCGAAGTAATGGAGATTGTAGAGCCAGAGCCGGTCGTGCTCGGGGCTGTCCCAGTCGGCGGCGGCGGCAATGCGGCCGGCTCTGTTGAGCAGGACGAACGTTTCGGGCCCAATGAGACTTGCGCGACGGCGCGCCGGCCGCAGCCAGGTTCCGACACGGCTCCGGCGCGCCGGCGGCGGTCGCAGGTCTGGCCGCGGCCTCGAAAGGCGGAAGCGCGCCCGCCCGTAGACCTGCACGGGCTTCAGGTGGCGCAGCGTCCGCCAGTAAAGGGCAAGGCTTGTCACTCAGCGCCCCGAGATCTGCATAGGTGACCTGCCGCCACGGTCACATTGCCGGCGCGCCATGCCGCTAGGTCCGCTGCCGAGCAAGCTCAATCGCCACACGGCTTACCTCGCAGAGTTCCGAGAAGGCGATCGGCGCCGGCCCGCCGCCTCGCAGCGCCTCCAGGAACGCGGCGATGCACGCCCGCTGACCCTTGTCCTGGCGCCACAGGCGCGCCGACCTGAAACCCGGCCAGCCGAAGCCCGTCATGCGCCGGAAATTGTCGAGCTGCAGGATGCGGCCGCCCGCGAAGATCTCGAGCCGTTCTTTGGGGAACGACCGGCTGCCATTGGCCAGATAATGCACCGTGCCGATCGACCCGTCTGCGAAGGTGAGGCTGAGACTTGCCGTATCGCCCGCCGCGCTCCGCAGAAAAGTCGCGCTGCTCCCGGCGATCGGAGCGCCCGCTAGATGGCGCAGCAGGTCGATGAAATGGCAGGCTTCGCCGACGATGCGGCCACCACCGGCGGACGGCTCCTGCGTCCAGTGGTCGGGCGGAACTGCGCCGGCGTTGACCGTCAGTACCATGGCCTTCGGTCCCGGGACCGATGCGAGGAGCGTGCGCGCCTTCGCCACGTGCGGCGCGAACCGGCGGTTGAAGCCGACCATGAGCAGTGGTATCGCGCCCGGCTCGGACGCTTTCGCGTAGGCCGCCTCGATCTCCCCGAGCTCATCCGGCGTCAGACACAACGGCTTCTCGACGAATGCGGCCTTGCCGGCCTCGAGCGCGTCGACCACGAAGCGGGCGTGCGTGTCGTGGCGCGTCGCGATCACAACCGCACCGATGTCCGGATCGGCCATGATCCGGGCTGCCTCCGTGGTCGTCGTGGCAATATTGAACTTGCGCGCAGCGTGAAGCGCACTCACTCCCTGACGCGAGGCGATGCAGCGGATGTCCGCGCCGGCGGCCTTGAGCGCGGGCAGCAGAACTTGCGTCGCATAGCTGCCTGCACCGATCACGCCGACAGCTGCGCCTTTGCCCTCCGGCGCCTGCGCTCTGCCGATGACGCGGAGCGAGCGGGCGAGCGTCTCTTGCGTCTGCGCGGCATCCAAGGCCGGGTACTCGAGCAGGATGCCGAGCGAGGGCTCGGCGCCGCCGACGACGTCATAGGCCTTCGCAGCATCGGCGATGGCAAAGCGATGCGTGATGAGCGGGCCGACATCGAGACGGCCGTCGGCCATCATGTCGAGAACGGCCTCGAAGTTTCGCTGCGCCGTCCAGCGCACGAAGCCGACGGGATAATCCTGTCCGCCCTCCTCATAGCTCGGATCATAGCGGCCCGGCCCATAGGAGCAGGACACTTGAAGCGTCAGTTCCTTCTCGTAGAAGTCGGCGCGGGACAGCTCGAGGCCGGCGACGCCGACGAGCACGACGCGTCCCCGCTTGCGGCACATGCGTGCGGCCTGGCGCATCGGCTCGCTCGAGCGCGTTGCCGCCGTCACAATGACCGCGTCGACGCCACGCCCGCGCGAGAACGCCTCTGCTGCCGCGACCGGATCGCCCGTCCCGGCATCGATGGTCTGCGCTCCAAGTGCCTCGGCAAGCGCGCGGCGCGAGGCATCGAAGTCGATGCCAAGCACGCGGGCGCCGTGGCTGCGCAAAAGCTGCACCGTCAGAAGGCCGATGAGCCCAAGGCCGGTCACCACCACGCTCTCGCCGAGCGTCGGCGCGGCGAGCCGGATTCCTTGCAGGGCAATCGCGCCGACAACGGTGAATGCCGCCGCCTCGTCGCCGACCGCATCCGGCACCTTTGCGCAGAGATTCTGCGGCACGCATACGATCTCGGCGTGGCGTCCGTTGGAGGCAACCCGATCCCCCGGGGCTAGTCCGGAGACATCGGAGCCCACCTCGATCACCGTGCCGACGCTGCTGTAGCCGAGCGGTAACGGTTGATCGAGCTTTGCGCGCACCGCCTCAAGCGTCGGAATGAGTCCGTCGGTCCGCACCTTATCCACGACTTGGCGCACTTTATCCGGTTGCTGGCGCGCCTTGGCGATGAGGCCCGCTCTTCCGAACTCGACCAGCATCCGCTCGGTTCCGGCAGAGACGAGAGAGCGCCGCGTCCGGATCAGCACCTCGCCGGGGCCCGCCCGCGGCGCCGGCACCTCGGCCACTTCCGTCGTCCCGTCACGCAAGTTCTGGAGCAGCTGTTTCATGGCCATGAAGGTAATCGCATCGCATTAAACGCCCTTCGGGCGGCCTCTCAGTCGGTGGAAGGTGGACGCCACCGATTGCAAGATCGTTTCTCGTGTCCCCCTCGGAAGGCCCGCCATCATAGCGGGAAGCACTCCCAGAAGACCAAGCACCACGCCTGACATGATGAGTTCTGTGTAGCCGCCCGACCCCACCGCAGCTTTAGCTGCGAGCAGAACAATGGTGCACCAGAGGCCGCTTGCGACTGCTGCCGCAAATACGTGGAAGACGTACTTCCCCGCCGAGATCCCAAAGTGACGCTGTGCCGCGATCGGCAGAATGATCCAAGCGACAACCAGCTCGCCAAGAAACAGTGCCAGCGCCACGCCTCGCGCGTCGTAGCTTGGGGCCAAGAGAGCGGAGCCACCCAATCCGACTGTCAACTGCAATAAGGCTCCGACTGCCGCTGGCCGTGGATTGTTCGAATAAGTCAGTAAGCCCTGCACAGCAATCGATCCTGCCCCAACCACATTCGCAGCTACCAGCCAGGCCGCAACCTCCAAGTCAAAACGCACACGGCCTGCGGACCAAAGCGACAGAAGCTCCGGCCCGAGTAGAAGGAGACCGGCAGCGAGCGATCCAGCGACACTTGCGACCAGCCGACCGGTTGCCAGCAGAAGCCTAGCGACCCGCTCCGTCTCCCTCTTATGAAGCAGGGACACGAGTTCCACCGAAGATGACAGCGAAAGCATGATCGGCAATGATTTGAGCAGATTGGTTAGGGTCCGGATCATGACAAAGCTCACCACCACAACCGCCGACGCTCCCGCAGCAGTGAGCACTACGACTGGGGCATGAAGCAGGAGAACCGGTGCGTGCTGGATCACCAGATTCCATTTCGTTAGTTTCCCGATTTCGGCGAGATCCCGACGGGTAGGGCGAGCCGGGCGTAGCGAGAGATCGGGAAAACTGATCGAAACCAGCGCCAGCATCACGACGCAGCTGAACAACTCGCTCAGAAGGTAGATCACCGCGATCGCGATTGGTGATGCGCCAGCCCACAGGCCAATACATACTGCCGCAAGCTGAATTGCTAGGAACGCGCAGTAGATGACTTCGCCAGCCGCAAACTGACCGCGCCCCCGGTAAAGTTGCGACAGACTACCTCGAAAAACCTTGGCAATGGCGGCGGCGGCCAGAAGTCCGAACACCCAGGTACCATCCTTTGTCGGGATCGACGAAAGGGAGGCGACGACGCTCGAAGCGCTTAATAATATAACTAAAAACAAGACAATTACAGAGGCGATTGCAATCGCGGAAAAGCAGAACAGGCAGACGCTCACCAATCGAGCAAATGTCGTCTCGTCTGACGTGGCATGGGCTTTTTGCCAAGCGTTACCGAAATATATTCCAAGGCCCGCTTCGCCAAGCCCAAAAAATCCTGCTGCCGCGAACAAAAACAACCAGTCACCATAAACTTCGGCGCCCCATGCGCGAACAAAGAGACCGATGACGATGACCCGGTCGACAAGGCTTAAAGATAGGGAAAGAGCCTGTGCGCCTAAACTTCTGCCAATCCGAGTCAACATGCCAATATCGAGCTGAATGAGATCACAGCACGGCTCGAAACCGCCGCTGAGGGACTGGCCGATACATCACATCTGCTGCCGGCCTGCCAAGGCTCGGTTCCGGCGAAGCCCGGAGGCCAGACGGGACCGTTCGCCGGAGTACGTCGAGCCGGCTCGCTGGCAGTTCCGTGCATTTATCCCCGCGGCCCGAAGCTCAGCGACAATCGCGTCGCGACACGACCGCGAGGACCGCATAGCCGATGGACACGACCCCCAATCTCGCCCTTCCCTACATCCTGGCCGCCCAGGCCCAGAAGCACGTCACGCACAATGAGGCCATCCGTGCGCTCGACGCCATCGTGCAGGCAGGCGTGCTCGACCGCGATCTGCCCGCCCCGCCGGCTTCCCCCGCGGAAGGTGACCGCTACATCGTCGCTGGCGGCGCGAGCGGCGTCTGGACGGGTAGGGCGGGACAGATCGCGGCCTGGCAGGACGGCGCCTGGATGTTCTACGAGCCTCGGCCCGGCTGGCTTGCCTGGGTGATCGACGAGGACCTGCTGATCGTCTGGAGCGGCGCCGCCTGGCAGCCGGTCGAAACCGCCGCGTCCGTCAATCCCACCCCCTTCGTCGGCGTCAACACGACGGCCGACACGACGAACCGGCTTGCGGTTTCCTCCCCCAACACGCTTCTGACCCACGAGGGGTCGGGGCATCAGCTCAAGGTCAACAAGGCGACGGCGGCGAATACGGCGAGCCTTCTCTTTCAGACGGGGTATTCCGGGCGCGCCGAGATGGGCACGACCGGGGATGACGATTTCCATGTGAAGGTTTCGTCTGACGGATCGACCTGGAATGATGCGCTGTCCGTGGATCGGAGCAGCGGAAACACGGCCGTTCATCGCGTTCTGCGCTGGGCTGGCGACCTTATGTCGAGCATCAATCGTCTGTGGCGCTTCGAGCCGCTTGCGGCAGATACCGGCGACCCGAAGTTCACGTTCGGCGTGCAGCGCGGAACGTGGACCAATGGTCCGCCCGCCGAGCCCAACTACCGCGATTACGTCGCGCACATGGGCTGGAATTGGGTCAACGGCACGCGGGAGGATACGTCGCAGGCTGGCTTTGGGCTCTCGTTCGAGCACAAATATTACCAAGGCGGCATGTTCGGCGGCGAGTTCCACCTCCAGGGCGAGACAAGCTCAGGGACCGTTCGGCGCTGGATCGGGACGTTCCTGCCGCGTGACTCCGCGACCGGGGCGAACATGAATTTTTCGTTCGACAACATCAGTTTCACTGACGAGTCGAACAATCAGCGGTTCAAGTTTACGCTTTCGGGCGGCGGCAAGCTCGAATTGTTCGGAGCCGTGATCTGGCAAACGCAGAACAATGTGCAGGTTCTGAAACAGTTGAATGCCGCTGGAACCACCTACCTGAACCTCGGGTTTTATAACGATAAAGACGACTATGTGCTGCCGAGCGGTACATGGATCGTCGGAGGGCGAAACGCCAACGGTACTTATCCGGGCACCGCGCTGGCTGTGCAGGCGACATCAGCCAACGGCGGCGATGCCTTGCTGAATATGACGGGGCCTTCGGTCACGGGCGAATACTACGCCATTCAAACGAATGCGTCGTCGTCGGAGCGGCTTGTCCTCGCGCACTACAACAACAACGGCTCAAGCGCGTCGGCTCACGCTGAAATTCACATCCGCGTGCTGAGCGCCAGCTCCGGCGATCCGCGCATCTCCTTCGACGTCAATGGCGCTGGTGCCTACACACTCGGCATCGACAATTCGGACAGCGACAAGTTCAAGCTCTCGCGGGCGTGGCGCGCGCTTGGATCGAACGACGTGTTCTCGGCGGACAGCAACAAGTTCGAGTTCCATCTGCCCGTGAAGGTTCCGTCCTACACCGTCGCCGGGCTGCCGAGCGCCGCGACAGCCGGCGCGGGCGCGCTTGCCTATGTCACCAACGCCTCTGGCGGGCCAACCCTCGCGTGCTCGAACGGGACCGACTGGAAGGTGGTTGCGGCGCTCGGGGCGACGGTCACTTGAAGGCCTCGCGGGCTATGCCGCTGATCGTTCCGGCGCAGCGAGCGACATCGCGCTTGCGATCACCTCGGCGCGCGCGTCGTACGAATAGGCCGGCACGCAACGGACGTAAGCCCGCTCGATCATCTCACGCCGCAGTTCCGGCCGCGGGAGGTAGTACCGGATCTTCTCACAAAGCTCCTCAGGACTCCTGAACACGTCTATTTCGGTTCCAGGCTCGTACAGCGTTCGCACCTCGGGGTTGTCGATGTGCAGCATGAAGCCCTTGCAGGCGGGGATTTCGAACGTCCGGGTCGAGACCAGATCCTGCCAGCCCGTCGCCGGGTCCGGCCCCGAATGCAGCGCGATAGTGATCCGTGCCTGCTGCAGCAGCCGGGCATAGCCATCGCCCAGGATATGATGACCGACTACGATCGCTTGGGGCCCCATCCGAGCGCCGGCCTCCTGCCACCGGCTTCCGACGATCATAAACCTTACGTCCGGCAAACTCCTCGCCACCTCGACGAGCCATCGCTCCTTATAGGGGGAGTGATTGCCGACATAGAGGACGTCCGCGACGTAATCCGCTTCGCGCACGTTTGCCATTCGCGGGCGATGGACCAGGGACGAATAGCCGTGATGAAGAAAGCGCACGCGATCTTGCCCCAGGTTCCGGCGCAGGTGATCCACTTGAAACGACTTCGTCGTGAAGAAATGACTGTAGAAGGAGAACGTCGACGGATCGACCCCGGGATGGTCGAAGTGAAAATCCGGGTAATAATTCGCCGTGACCACTCCCCGGCGCTTCAGCTCAACGAGGGTGGCGCGCTCAAGATCGCTTCCCTTCACCGTCACGAACCAGCGCGGAGACAGCAACGCGACGGCTTCCCGCACGGCCCGATTGTACGACGCCCTGAACTGCCGCCGAAGGAGGCGGG
Source organism: uncultured Hyphomicrobiaceae bacterium (assembly GCA_964456015.1). Classification (GTDB taxonomy): domain Bacteria; phylum Pseudomonadota; class Alphaproteobacteria; order Rhizobiales; family Hyphomicrobiaceae. The sequence continues at coordinate 10,406 of CAYWBX010000020.1, forward strand.
CCGCCGCGCGCAGACGCAGGGACTTTCCGGAGACAACATGGTCGCGCGGGTCGACCTCGACCACGTCCCAGCCCAGTTTGCGAAAGCCGTGCGCGAGCCCGGCCCCTGTGGCGCCATGCCAACATTCCGAAGCAACGACAATGCGTGCGCCGTCACCCTTCGTCCCCACGTCCGGCCACGTCGTTTGCGCAGAGCGCCGGGCTTGCAAGCAGTCCCGGATTCTCTATCCCCGCCTCGTATCGTAACGAGTCAAGCGCACCCCGCGCGCACCCGAAGGCGCCTCCATGATCGTGCTCCAGACTCTTTCGACGAAAAGCAACAGGACGAACATGCCGAGCATGATGACCGCGTGACCCGCCACATCAGAAATAAAGAGGCCGTCCGTTCGGAAGCCCATAACCTGGGCCATGAGCACCAACGGAAACAGTATCCATCGCCCCCGACGGAGAATGCCTACCGCCATCACCGTCAATCCGCCGATCAGCCCCCCGTAGACCATCATGAACACCACCACTCCAAACCAGCCCATCGCCCAGTAGCTATCCGCAAACAATCCGACGCCGGTTGATGATGTCCGAAAGCCTTGCGCCATTTCTGTGATATCCCGCGCTACGTCTGTAATGATGGGCTTGTCCGGCCAAAGAAAACGCGGAACGAATACCGCCGGCAGAAGCTCCGGCCATCGGGCCGGGCGGCCTACGTCGTACTCGCGAATCACGAACGTTGCGGCGTTGACGTAAGATATCCGCGCCAGCGCGCCTTGATGTTCGCTGTCCGCAACCGCACCGCCACCTTCAAAATACGCAGTCAGGATGGGCAGTCGCTCGGACAACCCCGGCCGTCCATCCTCTCCGAACCGCAACATGACCTCTGCTCGGCCATAGCTTATAAGGGGTTGCAAACTTGCATACAGAGGAACCACGAGGATCGCGACGGCTACCAGGCGCACTGGCGATGCGCTACGCCAAAGAAAGGCCATCAGAAACATTATCAGCACTCTGAGAACACCCGACTTTGCAAAGAGCAGCACCTGAACTGCCATCTCAACCACCAGCAGGGCGACGAGGAAGGGCAGAACCCAGCGCGCGCGCTCAAGCGACCAAAGGGTGATCAGAAACATGCCGATCAGACTGAAATTCGACAGCTGCAAAAAGGAGCCCGGAAGGCTTCCGATCTCAATCCACCCAAGTTGATACGGCAAGTTCACCCCATATTGAACGCCGAGGCCTGCACAGAGAAACGCGACCCCGACCGTCAGCAACCCGCTGGTTGCCGACCCTCCTTGCAGATGCGCGCAGCCATCCGATTGCTCAAGGAACCCGCGCCTCATGGCAATCACAGCCTTAGCGCTCAAGAGAACCACGATTGTCGCCAGGGTCACAATCAGATTGAGCTTAAAGACGTCTGCGGCTGAAAACTGATAAAAGCCCTCGATATAGAGGCGAGTGGCCGGGTTCATAAAGTAAACCGAAAGAGTTCCAACTCCAAAATACACGCCAGACGACAGCCGGAACCAGAACAGCGCTGTCCAGATATTGCGCGGGTCTGCCTGCAACAGGCGCCACAGCCCCAGGCCGAGAATTCCGCTGAAAATGCCCGGTCCGACGTGGTTTGCTACGGTTATACCGCTTTCATCGAATAGCTCATATGCAAGGAAATATCCGGCGAAAAGTGCCGCAAGGGCCCAAATCTCACTCCAGGCCGGGGCCAAGCTGCGCGCTTTATGAGGGGAGAGTGTAAACCTCATCGCATTGGGTCACCGCTTTGGCCGCTGACCGGCACCGTCTGCAACTTTGCGACCATCAGGCTTTTGTTAATGTCGGATGGTTTCTCGCACGCCGATCGTCTTATTCAAGGCTTCGCGGAAGCCGGATGCGCACTGAACAAAACTCCAGCCTCGAACTATTTCGCGCGAGCGATCTGACATTGCTTTTCGCAGATCCGGAGATGTTACGATTTTTCGCAAGGCGTCTGTGAGTGCGCCGACATCACCGCTTGGCACGAGGTACCCGTTCTCTCCGTTGCGCACGAGGTCGCGCGCACAACCAAGCTTGTCGCCAACCACCACGGGCAATCCCGCACACATCGCCTCGTTGACAATGAGGCCCCACGGTTCCTCTTCGGACGGAAGCACAAACACGTCCGAGGCCCCGAGAATACGCGGCAGACGCGATTGATTGACGAAACCAGCGAATGTCACAGCTTTGGGCGGCAATTCTTGAGCGAGCGATCTAAGTTCACCCTCCATCTCACCGGTGCCGACCATGAGCAGAGCGACATTGCTACCTTCAGCCCGCAGCGCTTTCACCGCGTGAATGACGCTGTCGGGATGTTTGCGTCGCTGGAACTTGGAAGCGAAAAGCACAATCGTTGCGTCTAAAGGTGCTCCGAGTGCGGCTCGTATGTCACTCCGCTCCGTGTCTGTCAGCGCGCTATCACGCATGAACCGCTCGTTGTCTACGGTATAGGGCGCAAGACTTATTCGCCCCGCTTCCACTCCGAATGCCTGGTAGAACTCTCGGTTCGCCGTCCCGATGGCCAGAAACCCATCGCACACCCGATAGAGGCGGGAAAGGAGATGACGGCGCACAACCGCCTTCAAGCCGTGGCGCGTCAAGCCGAGATGGCTCTCACCTCGCATAATGACCGCTGTTCCGGCCCACTTCGCGGCCGCAATTGCGATAAAATTGGCAGCGTAGGCATGACCGTGAATCACGACGGCATCGTAGCGCCCACGTCGGATCTCCCCCCATAACCAGGGCGTGGCCAACGACCAGAATCCGCCCGGCACAATGCGATGTGCGTTTGCGCCCACAAACCGATGCGCATAGCCGCCGAGCAGGTCGATGTCCCACTTTACGGGTTGCCCAAAGCCCTTGTCTTGCGACCCGCGCACGCTTGCATCTGAGAGATACAAAACCTCGAGGTCGATATCGCCCTGCCGTGCGATATGCGCAAACAGCGGCGCAAAATACTGGATGGGATGCGACAGAACCACTGCCAGCCTGGGGCGGCGCTCGCCTTGGGTTGCGGGAGGCACTTGCGCGGCGCTGGTCATTTGAGCTTCTACCCCCTGCGGACAGCTCGCCGCCGTCGCGGCTTAAGTGGCGAGAAACGGTCCAATGGCTGCATTCAGGCGCTGCTCGAAGGCGCTGAACCGGAAATGCTGGCGCCAGCGGGCCATCCCGTTCCGACCGAGACGATGGCACAGGTCCGGCGACCGCAGCAGGTCAATCAGGCGGCCTGCCAACTCGCCGGCACGGTCAAGGTCGACGTTGAAGCCGGTCTCGCCGTCCACGTTCACTTCCTGACCTGCGTCGTGAACGGATGCGATCACCGGGAGTCCCTGTCGCATGGCCTCCACATAGACGATGCCGAAGCCTTCCTTTCGGCTCGGCAGCGCAAACACGTGTGCTGTCTGCCAAAGCGAGGGAAGGGCGGATTCGTCCACGAACCCGATAACATCGATCTGGTTTCGGACGCTCGATTGCGCCGCGCGGCTCTTGATGTAATCGACCCCACTGCCTCCACCTGCCAAGATGAGCCGCGCGCGGGGCGCGCTGAACAGATCCTCGGCAACCAGGCGGCTGGTCGG
>CAYWBX010000021.1:0-13075 GCA_964456015.1 uncultured Hyphomicrobiaceae bacterium
ATCGACCCGGGGGATCACTTGAGCGGGTCATTCGACCATTACTTTACCATCGACGAGCTGAATGCCGAGCTTGCGGCCGCCGGCTTCAACGTCATCCATTTCGAGAAGGTCGAGGAAGGCTACGCCGCAGCCGTCGGCCGCTGGCGATCGGACGTCTCTGCGAAGGCGCCGTCGCCATGACCCGGATCCGACACCCGGTCCTTGGCGACATCTCGGCGGAGCTGGCCCTGCTCCTTGACCTGGCGCAGGTGCCGGAAAGCGCGGCGAGGGCGGCCATCACGGCGCCCGCCGGCATCGACTGGCTGCGCCTCCAAGAGCTGGCGGATCGGCATGGCCTCTATGTCCATCTGAGCGAGGCGGTCTCGCGCGGACGTGTCGCGCCCTGTCCGCCTGATGTCCACGAAAGTCTCCGCTCGGGCCACCGCATGCGGCACCTGATGAACGTCCTGCTCGAGGCGCGCCTTGCGGAGGTCATCGTGGCGCTGCGCGCGGCAGACGTCACCGCCATCGCGCTCAAAGGCCCGGCCCTCGATCAGCTTCTCTATGGCGGGGCTCGCCTGCGACAGTACAGCGACCTCGACATCTGGGTTCCGCCGGAGCAGGTGGCCTCGGCGGCCCGTCGGCTCAAGGATCTGGGTTTCGCTACCGAGGTCGATGCCCGCGATCCGGTCCGCCATCCCGTGCTGCGCGACGCCGGCGAGATGGTCTTCTCGCGGCCGGGCTCTCCCCCTCTCGACGTCGACCTGCACTGGCGGCTCTTCCCGAAATCCCGCAGGGATTGCCCGCCCCTGACGGACTTTCGCGAACGCCTTCGGTCGCTTTCGATCGCCTCTGCCGAGGTCGCAACGCTCGGCGCGCGGGATCTGCTGCAATACTTGTGTCATCACGCCGTCAAGGACGGCTGCGCCAGGCTTTCGCACCTGCACGAGGTGGGTCTGCTGCTGCGCCAAGCGGGCACGGCGGATTGCGAACGACTGCTCGCCGAGGCCGCCAGCGAGAAATTCCGCCTCGCGTTCTCGTTGTCGACATACCTCGCCGCGAAACTGCTCGGTGCTGAAGTTCCTCACGGCATCGTCGAGTCCGTCGAGCGGATGCCGCGGCGTGCCCGGCTTCTCGATCACCTGCGCAACAGTTGGGAGCACGTCGACGCGGCCACCGCCAGTCCACGCTTCCTGCAGCGCGTCGTCGAGCCTTCGGCCATTGACCATGCGCGTCTGCTCCTCGACGAGGCGATGATTCCGCGGATCGCCGACTGGCGGGCATTGCCGCTCGAGCAGCCGCTTGCCGAACTTTATGTCGTCATTCGGCCCCTTCGGCTCCTGTTGCGCGAAATCCGATCGCTTGCGCGCACCGCGATGGGCGTCTGACGCCCGCACAGCGGCGCAATCGCGCCCGCAAACCCCGTCACGACCCGTGTTCGGTCCCTCTGCTCCAGGGCCAACGGCCAATGGCGACTTTGATCGCGAGCGTCGGAACCACGACCCACTGCAGCAGCGGCGATAGGCCGGTGCCGGTCACCGGCAGCCGCGGCATGAGCGGCGAATAAGCCCAGCTGCCGCGCACGTTGACATTAAGCCATTCGCTGTAGGCGGTGTAGCCGGAGGCAAAGGTCAGGATCAGCAGCCAAACACCGAGGGTGTCCGATTTCGGCCATCCCGGCCTGCCGACGATCGCCAGCGCCGCAAGAAGCGTGACCCCGGCGATCATGAGATCGCCGACGGTACAGTGAAGAACAGCAAACGCCTGCCGCGGCAACGGCTCCGACCAGAGAGTGTAGAGGGGCAGTTGCAAGACTTCCCATGCGAGATGCAGGAAGAGCGACCCCACCAGGTATCGGCGAAGCGCCGCCGGCCACTCCGGCGCGAATCGATGCTGCGTGTTCATGGCATCCGTCGCTCGTTGGAGGCATAGCCTGTGTGCCCTGCCCTTGTTTGGCGGCCACGGGCCGCGCCGAGCCTTGCATGCAACCTTAATGGCAAAGGAAGCGCGCGCGGGGACCGCATGTCTGTCAATATTGTTCTGGCCGGGAGACTGCAGGGCCACGTTGCCGGCCACCCACATCGAAACCTCCCTCTTCGTCTCGGGCTCGGAACCCGTCTGACTGACGGCGGACCGGCCTCGCAGCAATCTGATCGAACGAGCGACTGCCAAGCCAGCACAGAACAAGCCCATGCCCGCATGACCATGTCGGATCTTAACTGCCGCAGGCCACACGACCGGGCGGGCAGAGCTGAAGTTGCTGCCGGGCCGGGGAGATCGACCGCAGGCCGGGCCGCGAATCTCGGTGTCCGGGCTCGCAGCGAGCTCGATGCGAACCCTATGGCGCGCCTCGCCGTCGCCCTCGTTTACGCCGCGCCGCTGATTCTGCTCGTCACGCTGCCACTGCTCGGCTTACCCCTCCATCGTTGGCTCGATCCTCGCGTCACCGCCTGGCTACACCTCGCCTTGGCGACGCCCGTCGTCTTCTGGTGCGGGCTGCCGAACCTCGAGCGCGGCCTCGCCGCTGCGCGCCGCCGCCCGTTCAGTCGGGAGCCCCTCATCGCCGGAGCCACCATCATGGCGTTTCTGTCCGGCGCGAGCGCGTCGGCCGCGCCCTGGCTGCTGCCCGACGGCCTTCGTTACCAATACGACCTGGCGGCTGCCGGCTGCGGCCTCGCCACGGCCCTCGTCATCGTCTGTCTTGCCGCCGAGGCCCTCCGCACGCGCACGCCGGGCACGGTGCTGGTTATCCGCACGCCGTATCGCTCCGGGTGAACGGCAGTCAAGCCAACATGGCGGCTCCCGAGCGAAGTCCCCCTGCCTCGCATGGCGCCGCCATGCCCCCTGTCGGGACAAGAGACGAAGCGCGAATGGCTCGGGCCGACAGAGGCGCCCTTATTATTCGGCTGCCTCGCTCGGCGTAGCAGTCCCGGCCGCGTCCTGGCGCTTCAGCGTCTCGAGCGACGGCATCGACACGACGTTGTAGCCGCAGTCGACGTAATGCACCTCGCCCGTCACTGCCCCGGCCAGATCGGAGAGAAGGTAGAGCGACGCGCCACCGACCTCATCGAGCGTCGGCGTGCGTCTGAGAGGCGCATTGTCGCCCTGGAAGTTGAAGATGATCCGCGCATCCGAGATGCCGGCGCCGGCAAGCGTGCGCATCGGACCGGCCGAAAGGGCGTTGACGCGAATTCCCTGCGGCCCGAAGTCCGCCGCCAGGTAGCGAACCGAGGCCTCGAGCGCCGCCTTGGCGACACCCATGACGTTATAGGAGGGCACGACGCGCTGCGAGCCGCCATAGGTCAGCGTCAGCATCGAGCCGCCGTTCTTCATCAGCGGCGCCGCCCGCCGGGCGACCTCGGTGAACGAGAAGCAGGAGATGACCATCGTGTTGGTGAAATTCTCGCGCGTGGTGTCGGAATAGCGGCCCTGCAGCTCGCGCCGGTCGGAGAAGGCAAGCGCATGCACCACGAAGTCGAGCACGCCCCACTTGCTCTCGATCTCCTTGAAAACCGCGTCGACGCTGGCGAGATCGAGCACATCGCAGGATGCGATCACCTCCGATCCGACCGACTGCGCCAACGGCACGGCGCGACGCCCGAAGGCGTCACCTTGGTAGGTGAAGGCGAGCTTGGCGCCATGGCGCGCGCAGGCCCTGGCGATGCCCCAAGCGATGGAGCGGTCGTTCGCGACACCCATGATCAGCCCGCGCTTGCCGGCGAGCAGCGGCCCGGGTTGGATGATGTCCTTATCGGTCATTGGCGCTCCTGATCCGGCAGGCGCACGCTGGCTCACGACCTTCAGCCAAGCGCCACCCGTCCCCTTGCGTTCCGTCCTCTTTGAGCCCGACATTGCGCGCCACCTCTGCCGGTCCGATGAACGGACATCCCGTCGCGCATCACCAGCAGGGCCGTTGGCTGCATCGGCTTAACCATCATGGCGTCGCAGCACCAAAGTCGCATTCGTGCCGCCGAAACCAAAGCTGTTCGAGAGCACACAGTTAAGCGCCACGTCCTTGCGTTGGCGGACGATCGGCATGTCCTCGAATGCCGGGTCGAGTTCCTCGATGTTCGCGCTCTCCGCCACGAAGCCGTTATGCATCATCAGAATGCAGAAGATGGCTTCCTGCACACCGATCGCGCCGAGCGAATGCCCGGACAGCGACTTCGTCGACGAGATCAGCGGCGCATCCTTTCCGAACACTGTTCGGATCGCCTCGATCTCCTTGACGTCCCCGATCGGAGTTCCGGTCCCGTGCGGGTTGATGTAATCGACCTTGCCCACGCCCTTGCCGTCGAACCCTCCGAGCGCCATCTGCATGCATCGCACCGCGCCCTCGCCCGATGGCGCGACCATGTCGAAGCCGTCGGACGTGGCGCCGTAGCCGACCACCTCGGCATAGATCTTGGCGCCACGCGCCTTGGCGCGGCCAAGCTCCTCGAGCACCACGACGCCCGCCCCGCCGGCGATCACGAAGCCGTCCCGGTTCTTGTCGTAGGCCCGGCTCGCGGTCTCCGGCGTCGCGTTGTATTTGCTGGACATTGCTCCCATCGCGTCGAACAGGGCGGACAATGTCCAATCGAGCTCCTCGCAGCCGCCCGCGAACATGACGTCCTGCTTGCCCCACTGGATGAGTTCAGTGGCATTTCCGATGCAGTGCGCGCTGGTCGCGCAGGCCGAAGAGATCGAATAGTTCGTGCCGCGAATCTGGAACGCGGTGGCGAGCACGCCGGACGGTCCCGAGCACATCGCTTTCGGCACCTCGAACGGCCCGACCCGTTTCGGACTCTTGTTGGCGCGCGTGGTGTCAGCGGCTGCGACGATGGCGACGGTCGACGGTCCACCCGAGCCCATGATGATGCCCGTGCGTTCGTTGACGATGTCCTTCGGCTCGAGCCCCGCGTCGCGGATCGCCTGCTCCATGGAAATGTGATTCCAGGCCATGCCCGAGTTCATGAAGCGCTTGGGCTTGCGCGGCACCATCGCCTCCCAGTCAAGCTTCGGCGCACCATGCACCTGGCACTTGAAGCCGTGTTCGGCATAGGATTCGGCCCGGGAAATCCCGGATCGCGCCTCGCGCAGCGAGCTGACCACCTCTTGGGTGTTGTTTCCGATCGAGGAGACGATCCCCATCCCGGTTACGACCACTCGCCTCATGTCGCGATTTCCTTCCCCGCACATGCGACCACCCGCGCTGGAGCGCCCTCCGCTCCATGCGGTTTGCGCTGACTGTCGGCTGCAGCCGGCCCGTCAGCCCGCCGCCTCCGATGCTTGTCCCGGCTCGAACAGCCCAACCCGCATATCGGCCGTCGTATAAATGACCTGTCCGTCCGCCTTCATCACGCCATCGGCGATCCCGAGCTTCAACCGCCGCAGGATCACCCGTTTGAAGTCCACAATATATTCCAGGCGCTTGACCGTTGGCACCACCATGCCGGTGAACTTTACCTCGCCGACACCCAGAGCCCGCCCCCTTCCCGGCGCCCCGAGCCACCCAAGGAAAAAGCCGGTCAGCTGCCAGAGCGCGTCGAGCCCGAGGCAACCGGGCATCACCGGATCGCCTTTAAAGTGACAGTTGAAGAACCAGTCGACATTGGGATTTCCGGCAACCGCCAGCTCTGCAACGACCTGCCCTTTGCCGTGCGCGCCGCCCGATTCCGTAATGCTCGTGATCCGGTCGAACATGAGCATCGGCGGCAAGGGCAATTGCGCATTCCCCGGCCCGAACAGCTCGCCACGGCCACAGGCCAGCAAGTCCTCGTACTCGTAGCTCGAGCGCCGCTCCGCCATGAACCAATTCCCGTCACCCCGGGCGAGCGCACCTCGCCCCCCGTCATTTTCAATCTACCGCACTCCTATCATAACCGCAGCGATGTCAAAAAGACTGCCGGTCGCTCCCCCTGCGACGTTTCGGAGCGACGGCGCACGCGCATCTTGGCGGCGGCGACGGGCCGCGCGCCCGCCGGCGCCAGGTCCCCGGCCTCCGCCCATTCGTTGCCTCCGACAAGTCCGGGGCGCCCCGCATCGCATCGCGCCTCACGTCCCGGTCGACTTCGATCCGGACCGCGCTGGCCCGGCCACCGACTTGGGCGTCACTCCGAGCGCCGCTCGAAATGCCGCCGAAAAGGCGCTGGCGCTTCGATACCCGTGACCGCGCGCCACCGCCCCGACCGGCATGCCGCGCGAAAGTGCGTCGATGGCGGCATGAAACCGCACGCGCTGCCGGAAAGCCGAGAACGACATGCCGCATTCGGACTGAAAAAGCCGCGCCAGCGTGCGAGCGGATGCGCCCGCGGCACGCGCCCAGTCCTCGAGGGATAGGCCGCTCTCGGGCGCCGCGATGAGCCCCTCACAGACCCGAAGCAGGCGTCGGTCGCGCGGCATCGGAATTGAAAGAGCCAGCGGCTCCGCGCGCACGATTTCATCGAGGATCAGCCGGGCCACCCGATCGCCCCGGGAGCCGACCCCGTATTCGACCGGCTCCTCAAAAAGCGCATCGATCAGCGCACGCAGCAGCTCCCGCGCCGCAAGCGCGCGAGGCTCGCGCGGCAGGCCGGGCATCGATCCGGGCGCAATGTAGAGGGTCCGCATCTCCACCGGACCATGCATCGCGACGCTGTGCACGAACCCCGCCGGCATGTAGAGCGCCCGATCCGGCGGCACGAGCCAGGCGTGTTGTGCGGTCCGGATGTGCATGGTCCCGGACGCTGCGTAGAGCAACTGGTCGCGCGCATGCGTGTGCGGCTCGACGCGAAACCCGGCCGGAAACAGCTTGCTCATCAGCGCGACGGGCTGGGCGAGACTCTGGTAGTCGCGGGGGTCGGTCGAGCGCATCGCGAGGTCCGGCGCTGGCGAAAACTCGACAAACTTTGACTGAACAGCGTCGAATGGACAAGTCTACGATGCTGGCCGCAACGGAGCCGCGAGTCGCGTTGCGGCAGCTGGTCGGGATTCCCGCTACCACAACGCATCGCGGACCATCCTTCGACGACATGACTGCAACCCGGACGATTCCACGCACCACGAGACGCCATGCCGACAGCGCCCCCCCGAGACCGGCTGAACTTTCTCTTTCTCAACGTCGGGCACTTCCTGGATCATCTGTTCACGCTGATCTTCGCGACGGTTGCCGCCCTCGCGCTGGTCAAGGAGTGGGGCCTCACCTACGCCGAGCTCGTGCCCTATGCGACCCCGGGCTTTGTCGCCTTTGGTCTCTTTTCCCTGCCCGCCGGCCGGCTCGCCGACACCTGGAGCCGGCACGGCATGATGGTGGTCTTCTTTCTCGGCATTGGCCTCGCCTCGATCGCCACTGGCTTCGCGCAAACTCCTCTCCAGATCGGCATCGGCCTCTTTCTCGTCGGGGTCCTGGCGGCGATCTACCACCCCGTCGGTCTCGCCATGGTCGTTGACGGCGCCAAGGGTTCCGGCACCGGCATGGCCATTGCGATCAACGGCGTGTGGGGCAACCTCGGTGTCGGTGCGGCCGCGCTCATCACCGGGTGGTTCATCGACAACGGCGGATGGCGGTCTGCCTTCATCGTGCCTGGACTGGCATCCGTACTGATCGGACTGCTCTATTGGCGCCACGTCCGCCATGACATCACAGTCTCGGCGGCGCGGCCGAAGTCGGTCACCCAGACCTCGAACCCCGCCACCGGCATGTCCGCGGACGCCAAGTCCGCGCTCGTGCGGCTGACGGCCGTCGTTTTCTTCACGACGGCGGTCTCAAGCCTCGTCTTCCAGTCCACCACGTTCGCCCTGCCCAAGGTCTTCGACGAGCGGCTCGGCGGCATCGCCGGATCGGCCACGTGGATCGGCTGGCTGGCCTTCATCGTCTTTGCCGTCGCCTCCCTGGCGCAGCTCGTCGTCGGCTCGCTGCTCGACCGGCTCGGGCCGCGCTTGGTGTTCATGGGCGTCGCCGCCATCCAGGTGATTTTCTTCGCGACGATGCCGGGACTCAAGGACTGGACCGCCTTCGCCGTCGCCCTCGGTTTCATGCTCGGCGCCTTCGGCCAGATCCCGATCAACGATTACATGATCGGCCGCATGGCGAAGTCCGAGCTGCGCGCCACCATCTATGGGCTGCGCTATATCGTGAGCTTCACGGTGCTCGCGCTGGCGCTGCCGCTCATCGCCGCCATACACAGCCGATGGGGTTTCGATACGCTGTTCCGGGTGCTTTCCGGCGCGGCGCTGGTGATCTTCCTCGCCGTACTTCTGCTGCCGCGGCAGGTGCCGGAGGGCGGCGGCAGCCCAGCGCCGGCCAAGGCGTAGACGAGCCGGTCCCTGACGCTCTGGACAACGAACCGGCCTCATCAGGCGCGCGAGACGAACGCCGCCACCGCATCGGCTGCCGCCGCGAGATTGCCCTTTCGCGTCACGCCCCGGCCGCCGCGGGGACCGAAATCGTGATCGCCGTCGGCGACCCAGACGAGACGGATCGCCGGCGACAGCCGGTAGGCCTCGACCTCGGCCCGGCCACCGAAGGGATCGCGTTCGCCTTGCACGATGAGCGCCGGGCAGACCAGCGTCTCGAGGTGCCGGGTCCTGAGCTTCTCCGGCATCCCGGGCGGATGGAACGGGTAGCCAAGACAGATCAGGCCAGCGGCCGTCCCGGCCGCATGCAGATCGTCGGCAACGAGACTCGCGACCCGCCCGCCCATGGACTTGCCGCCGATAAAGAGGCGGCCTGCGCTCTGCATGCGCGCCCTCGCTGCGGCGTCGCGAAACGAGTCTGCCAGCAGTTCCGCCTTCGGGGCCGGCTTGCGTTTCCCCGTCGCACGGCGGCTTGCCATGTAGGCAAACTCGAACCGCAGCACCTGGATCTCGCGCGCTGCGAGCAGCGCCGCCATCGCTTCCATGAACGGGCTGTCCATCGCCGCTCCGGCACCATGCGCCATGAGCACCGTGGCAATCGGGGACTGGGGCCCCGTGATCAGAAAATCGCTCATGTCGCCTTTTCGGGTGCGCCGCCGGAAAACGCAACACCGGCATATTCGTTCGCCGGCCGTCCGGCCCCACATTGCTTTTGCCGCCGCTGTCGCCGCATACTTCGCCACGGGCTCCGGCCGGCGACAAGGGAGAAGCGTCATGCGCGTCATGAAGGATTGCTTGAGAGTTGCGAGCCTGATGGCCGCAGGTGCTGCCCTCATCGCAAGCGTGTCCGCCACCCCGGCCTCGAGCCAGGAGAAGGTGTTGCGCGCCGTCCTCCATGCCGACGTGCGCGTGCTCGATCCGCACTGGACCACCGCCACCATCGCCGGCATTCACGGGATGCTCGTCTACGATACGCTCTTTGGCAACAACAGCCGGCTCGAGCCGAAGCCGCAGATGGTCGACAGGTACGAAGTGAGCGCCGACCGGCTCACCTACACATTCACGCTGCGCGACGGCCTCAAGTTCCACGACGGCCAGCCCGTCACCAGCAAGGATGTGATCCCGTCGCTGAGACGTTGGGCGGCCAAGGATGGCGTCGGCCAGCGGCTTTTCAGCTTCGTTAAGTCGTTCGAAGCCGTCGATTCCAAGACCTTCCGAATGGAGCTGACCAAGCCCTACGGTATGGTGCTCGAATCGCTCGGAAAGACCGGGACCTCCGTGCCAATCATCATGCGCGAAAAGGACGCGCTGACGGACCCGAACACCCAGATCAAGGAGGCCATCGGCTCCGGCCCCTTCAGGTTTGCCAAGGACCAGTGGGTACCGGGCAGCAAGGCCGTCTACCTGAAGAACCCGGATTATGTGCCACGGCCCGGCAATGAACCGGCTTCGTTCTTTGCCGGCAGCAAGTTCGCGGGCGTCGATCGCATCGAACTCGTCTGGATCTCGGATGCGCAGACCGCCATGCAGGCGCTCATCAACGGCGAGATCGACTTCTATGAGAACCCCAACATCGACTTCTACCCGATCCTCGAGAAGGCGAAGGGCGTCCGGCTGGCTCCGACCGGGGAGATCGACAGCCATCAGGGCATGATCCGGCTCAATCACCTGCATCCGCCCTTCAACAACAAGAAGGCGCGGCAGGCGATGTATCACCTGGTCAATCAGGAGGACTTCCTGCGCGCCGTGGTCGGCGATCCAAAATACTACTCGGTCTGCCACGGGCTCATCACCTGCAAGACGCCGTTCGCCAGCGACGGCGGCAGCCAGCTCTTCAAGGACCACAATCCGAAGAAGGCACTGCAGATGTTCAAGGAGGCCGGCTACAACGGCGAGAAGATCGTCATCCTGGCCACGACGGAACACAACACCATCACGCCGGAAACCCAGATCCTGATCAAGGCGAAGCGCTAAGACGGACTCAACGTCGACGCCCAGGCGATGGACTGGGGAACGACGGTCACGCGCCGGGCCAAGAAGGATCCGCCGGCCCAGGGCGGCTGGAACATTTTCGTCACGACGACGGGCGGCATGAACGCCTCGCATCCGGTCCTCCACACCTGGATCGGCGCGGCCTGCGACAAGGGACTTTTCGGCTGGCCCTGCAACGACAAGATCGAGGCGCTGCGCAACGACTTCGCCTTCGCGCAGACCTTGGAGGAGAAGAAGCGGATCGCGCGCGATCTGCAGGCGCTCGCGATGGACGAAGTGGTCTATGTTCCCTTCGGCCAGTGGAACCAGCTCATCGCCTACCGCAGCGACCGCCTGAGCGGCTTCGTGCCCAACACAGGTCTCGTCGTGCTCTGGAACATCGAGAAGAAGTGACCAGCAGTCACCGCAACCGAGGCGCCCTGAGTACAGCATGACCGCCTATATCCTGCGTCGCCTCCTCGCCACGATACCCGTGATGGGTGTCGTGGCGGTGTTCGTCTTCTTTCTGCTGAGGTTCGCGCCGGGCGATCCGGCAGCGATCATCGCCGGCGAGGATGCGACGGTTCAGCAGATCGCCGCCGTGCGCGCCAAGCTCGGCCTCGACCGGCCCGTGCTCGAGCAGTTCGCCATCTGGGTCTGGGGCATGCTGCAAGGCGACTTCGGCACCTCGATCTTCTCGAACATGCCGGTAACGCGATTGATCCTCCAGCGTCTCGAGCCGACCCTGGCGCTGACCCTCTCCACGCTCCTCGTCGCCATCCTGCTCGCCATTCCCCTCGGCGTACTCGCCGCCGCCCGCTCGCGCCGCCTCTCCGATCGCCTGGTGATGCTCTTTGCCGTGATGGGCTTCGCGTGCCCGGTGTTCCTCGTCGGCTACGTGCTGATCTATGTGTTCGCCATGAAGCTCGGCTGGCTCCCGGTGCAGGGTTACGTGCCGATCTCGCAAGGCATCTGGCCCTGGGCCGAGCGGCTGATCCTTCCCTCGCTCGCGCTCGGGATCACGTACATGGCGCTCATCGCCCGCATAACGCGGGCCTCGATGCTCGAGGTGCTGGCGCAGGACTACATCCGCACCGCCAATTCCAAGGGCCTTACGACCGGCCGCGTCCTGCTCCTGCACGCGCTGAAGAACGCCTCGGTGCCCATCGTCACCGTCATCGGCATCGGTATCGCGCTGCTCATTTCCGGGGTCGTCATCACGGAGACCGTGTTCAACATCCCGGGTCTCGGCCGACTGACCGTCGACGCCGTGCTCAAGCGCGACTATCCGATCGTGCAAGGCCTCATCATCGTCTTCGCCGGCGTCAAGGTGCTGGTCAATCTTCTGATCGACATCTCGTACGTCTTCCTGGACCCTCGCATCAGGTATTGAGCCCGTGGCCGTCACTCTCGCAAGCGACGAAGTGGGCGCCGCGCCCGAGCCCGGCGCGCTCTTGCGCTTTGCCCGCTTCGCCCGGCGCAATCCGACCATCGTTGCCGGCAGCCTTCTGCTCGCAATTCTCGTCGTGCTTGCCGTCGCAGCACCCTGGATCACCGCGGACCCGTTCCGACAGACGCCAGCCAACCGCCTGCGCCCGCCCTCCGAGAAGTTCTGGTTCGGCACCGATCGTTACGGCCGCGACGTGTTTGCCCGCACGCTTTACGGCGCCCGCGTGTCGCTCGTCGTCGGCCTCTCGGTCGCCGCCATCGCCAGCGTTATCGGGCTCGCGCTTGGCCTCATGTGCGGCTACTTCAAGCGCATCGACGGCATCGTCATGCGTGTGATGGACGGCGTCATGGCCATCCCGTCGATCCTGCTCGCCATCGCCCTCATCACGCTGTCGCGCCCGGGCCTCGGCATCGTCATCACCGCAATCGTGATCCCCGAGGTGCCCCGGATCGTGCGCGTCGTGCGCGCCGTCGTGCTCGCCATCAAGGCGCAGCCCTATATCGAGAGCGCCATTGCCGGCGGCACCCGCACGGCGCGGCTTCTTCTGCGTCACATCCTGCCCAACACGATGGCGCCGCTCATCGTGCAGGCAACCTACGTGTGCGCCTCGGCCATGCTGATCGAGGCCGGCCTGTCATTTCTCGGCGCCGGCGTGCCGCCCGAGATTCCGAGCTGGGGCAACATCATCGCGCAGAGCCGCGACTTCTTCCAGATCGCCCCCTGGGCGATTCTCATCCCGGGGGCCTTCCTGGCGCTCACGGTGCTGGCCGTCAACATGCTGGGCGATGGGTTGCGCGACCGGCTCGACCCGAGACTTGCGAGGCGCATGTGACGATCCTCGCCGTTCGCGATCTCGCCACGCACTTCTTCACGATGGACGGCGTCGTGCGTGCCGTCGACGGTGTCTCGTTCGACCTGGAACGCGGCGAAATGCTCGGCATCGTCGGCGAATCTGGCTGCGGCAAGTCGGTGACGGCGCTCTCCATCCTGCGCCTCATCGACCGGCAATCGGCGCGCATCGTGCGCGGCTCGGTAATGTTCGAGGGGCGCGATCTGACCGGCCTTACAGAGGCCGAGTTGCGCGCCATCCGCGGACACCACATCTCGATGATTTTCCAGGAGCCGATGACGAGCCTCAACCCCGTTCTCACGGTCGGAACCCAGATTGCCGAGAACGCCGAGCGCCACCTGGGGCTCTCGCGCAGGGCCGCCCGCGACCGCGCGCTCGAGATGCTCGAGCTCGTGCGCATCGCCGACGCCCGCCGGCGTCTCGATGAATACCCCCATCAGCTCTCGGGCGGCATGCGCCAGCGGGTCATGATCGCGATCGCGCTCGCCTGCAATCCGAAGGTGCTGATC
>CAYWBX010000021.1:13085-13969 GCA_964456015.1 uncultured Hyphomicrobiaceae bacterium
ATCCAGGCGCAGATCCTCGATCTGATCCAGGACCTGCGGACACGGCTCGGCACCGCCGTCATCCTCATCACGCATGATCTCGGAATCGTCGCCGAGACCTGCGACCGCGTGATCGTCATGTACGCGGGCCGGATGGCCGAGACGGCGCCGGTCGCCGATCTGTTCCGCCGGCCGCTGCATCCCTACACGCAGGGCCTCATGCGCGCGATACCGCACCTCGATCTCAGCGCGGAAGCGAGTGGCCGGCGCCCGCGGCTCAAGGAGATCAAGGGCATCGTCCCGGCCCTGACGAGTGAGATCAGAGGCTGCGCCTTTGCGCCGCGTTGCGAGCTCGCAACCCAACGCTGCACGGACGAGAGACCGGAGTTCGCAGATGCCGGCGGCGGTCACCGCGCGGCCTGTCACGAGTGGCATCGCCAGCCGGAGACGGTGGCATGATCGCCCGAGAGAGAGCCGCCGACGCAAACCTCCCGCAGGCAATTCCGGCCGATATGCCGCCTCTCGTGGTCGAGGACCTCGTCAAGCATTTCCCGATCACCAAGGGCCTCCTGCAACGGCGCGTCGGCGCTGTGCGGGCCGTCGATGGCATAAGTTTCGCGATCCCGCGCGGCGAGACTCTGGGCCTTGTCGGGGAGTCGGGATGCGGCAAGTCAACGGTCGCCAAGACGGTGATGAAGCTGACCGAGCCGACGTCAGGGAAAATCCGCCTGACCGGGATCGACATCACGCCCCTCTCCCCCGGCGAGATGTGGCCGCACCGCCGGCGCATCCAGACCGTGTTCCAGGACCCCTACTCCTCGCTCAATCCGCGCCTGACGGCGGGTGAGATCATCGGCGAGCCGCTGGAAAACTTCGGGCTCGCGAGGGGGGCAGAAAAGCGAAAG
>CAYWBX010000022.1:0-5620 GCA_964456015.1 uncultured Hyphomicrobiaceae bacterium
CCGCGGTTGGGCAGGCCATCGCCGCGCACCCCGGCATCGACTGCATCTCCTTCACCGGGTCGACGCGGGCCGGCATCGACGTTGCTCAGCGCGCAGCACCGACCGTCAAGCGGGTCGGCCAGGAACTCGGCGGCAAGTCTGCGAACATCCTTCTCGAGGACGTCGATCTCGAGAAGGCGGTGACGGAGGGCGTGAAGCTCTGCTTCCGCAACTCCGGTCAGAGCTGCAACGCCCCGACACGGATGCTGGTGCCGAAGTCGCAGATGGCGGAAGCAGCCCGGATCGCCAAGGCGGTGGCCGAGGCGGTGAAGGTCGGCGATCCGTCGCGAGCCGACACCGAGATGGGCCCCGTTGTCTCGGCGGCGCAGTGGACAAAGATCCAGGGATTGATCGAAGCCGGGATCAGGGAAGGGGCCGAGCTCGTGACGGGCGGTACCGGCCGGCCGCAGGGGCTCGACAAGGGCTACTACGTGAAGCCGACCGTCTTCGCGAATGTTACCCCGGCGATGACGATCGCGCGCGAGGAGATCTTTGGGCCGGTCCTCGCGATCATGGGGTATGCCGATGAGGCGGACGCGGTCCGGATCGCCAACGACCATCCCTTCGGACTCGCGGGCTACGTGCATGGCAGGGACCTTGCGCGCGCGCACCGGGTCGCCCGGCAGATCCGCGCCGGCATGGTGACGATCAACATGGCGCCGGCCGATCCGAAGGCGCCCTTCGGCGGCTATCGGCAGTCCGGCAATGGCCGCGAATGGGGCCGCTTCGGCATCGAGGAGTATCTTGAGGTCAAGGCAGTGATGGGGGCCGCCGCATAACCGGCAGGCCGGGCCGTTCGGTCAACCCTCGGCAGCAGTCTCGGCTCGGGTCCGATGCGCCGCGTCCGCCTAGCCGCCGGCGAGTCGGGCCGCTGCTGTCTTGACGGCTGCGGCGCGTTCGGCCTGTCGTCCGGCCGCCGCGGCGCGCGCCTTTGCCGTGATCAGCGGGCCCGCCCCTTCGGGAGAACCCGCGTGGAACGGCGGATGCGGGTCATACTCGATGCCGAGCTGGATCGATTTTGCGAGCTCCTCGCCGAAGGCCTCGGCGGCGACCACCAGTGCGAAATCGATTCCGGCGGTGACGCCGCCTCCGGTAATGACGTTGCCGTCCTTCACGACGCGCTCGGCGACCGGAATGGCGCCGAACTCGGCGAGCATCTCCCGGCTCATCCAGTGCGTCGCGGCGCGGCGGCCCCTGAGCAGTCCCGCGGCCCCGAGCACAAGCGCGCCGGTGCAGACGCTCGTCAGGTACTTCGCGCCGACCGCCTGCCGCCGGAGAAAGTCAAGCGTCTCGGTATCGTTGAGCAGCGCGTTCATCCCGGCGCCGCCCGGCACGCAGACGATATCGAGCTGCGGGCAGCTCGCGAGCGTCGTCGTCGGCAGAATCTTCATGCCGCCGTTCGCTGCGACGGGCGCGAGCGATTTCGCCACGAGATGCACCACCGCATTCGGGAACTTGGTGAAAACCTCGTAAGGGCCGGTCATGTCGAGCTGGGTGATGTCGGGAAAGAGGAGCAAACCGATGTGGTAGGCCATGGAGAACTCCCGCGCGCGATGACGATGGGCCCACAGGCGGCGACCGCCGCTTGACGACGGCGTCCCGCAAACTTACGCGGAAGCCCAAGACGAAAACAAGGTGAGGAACCTCATGGCCGCGACCGTCGACCTGCTGCGTCGCGAGGGCAAAGCTCTCATTTTTGATCAGTACGGCACCGTTGTTGACATGCAGAAGGGGCTCACCGAGGCGGTGACGCCGTTCCTCGCGCGGAAGGGATGGACCGGAAATCCGTCGAGCTTCGTGACGTGGTGGCGGCGCACCCACTTCGAGGACAGCATGATCGACGCCCTCCTCGACCGCGGTCACACACCCTATCGCGAGATCGGACATCGTGCCGTGTCGCAGGTGATGGACCGCTGCGGCATCGCGCATACGCAGACCGAGGTGGAGTCGCTGGTCTCCGAGATCGAGCGTCTGAAACCCTTTCCCGATGTCGTCGAGGCGCTCGGTCGGCTGGCCAAGCGTTACAAGCTGGTGATCCTTTCGAATGGCGACCGCGACAAGCTCGAAGCGGCCAAGCCCCACAACGGCTTTCCGTTCGATCTCACGATTTCCGTCCAAGAGGCGGGCTACTTCAAGCCGCATTGGAAGACTTACGCGACGGCGGAAAAGCTCATCAACGCGCGCTTTCCGTGGATCGAGCGCGCGAGTTGCATTTTCGTGGCCAATCACGCCTTCGACTGCATCGGGGCCAAGTCTCATGGCTTTCGTGCCGTGTTCGTCGACAGGCGGAAGCGGCCCTACGGCCAGTCCCCCCATCAGCCGGACCTGATCGTGCCGGACTTCAAGTCACTGGCCGACGCCCTGGCTCCCTGAGCGCTCGAGTGCTGCGAAGGAAACGATCGAAGAGAGCTGGCTCGCCCGGTAGCTGACGCAGCCCCGGCAGCCCTTAGACGCACAAGGCCCCGGCAATTCGCATTGCCGGGGCCGAGTCGCCGCCACACGATCGCAAGCTAAGCGCTTACTTCTTGATCTCGACCTTGGGCTCTGGGGCCTTCGGCGTATCGGCGGGTTTTGCCGTGGCCGGCGCCGCTGCCGGTCCGCCGGTGCCGGCCGGAGCCGTGGCCTTCGTGGCGTCGGCCGGCTTGGCGGCAGGAGCCGCTGCCGGCGTCACGCCGGCGCCCTTCGGGGCCTCGACCTTCTTGTCCTCGACCTTCGCGGGAGCCGCGGCAGGCGCTACGGGCTTTGCCGTCTCGACTTTCTTCTCCTCGGGTTTCGCCGGCGTTGCGGCAGGGCTCGGGGACGGCTGCCCCACCGTCGCCGGCTTCGGCGTCTCGGCCGATTTGGCGCCGGATTTAGCCGCATCGCTGGGCTTGCTGGCCTCGACCGGCTTTGCGGCTGGAGCAACCGGGGCTGCCGGAGTAGCCGGGCCGGTCTTCGCAGCCTCGACCTTCGCGGCCGGGGCGGCGGGAGCGCCGGTTGCGGGCTTGTTGTCCTGCGCCGCCGCCGGCATCGCAAGCGCGAGGGTCAGCGCAGTGGCGGAAAGAAGCTTGGCTTTCATGGTTGTCAGGTCCTGGTTGATGCTGCCTCGCTTGCCGAGGCATGCGAGAAGCAAACACCAGGATTCAGGCGTGGCTCCGGCGGCCCGCTAAATGGTGCCTGAAGGCCACATTCAGGCACGGTTCATATTCGTTGAAATCATTGAATTTTACGCGCATCACAGCGCCCACGCAAAGGCGAAGGTGCGCCAATGCAACAATTCGCACAGCCGTTGCCGGGAGACTCCTGCGCAGCGATTGAGCGCGCCCGGCCGCGACGCCTTGCACGGCGCTCGGCGAGGGCGGCGGACTGTCCCCGCCGCCCACGAATGCCTCGAGATCGCAAGGGAACGGGCAGCAACGTGCCTGCGGAGGTCAGCTCTTCGCAGTCTCGCCGGCATCCTCCTCACCCTGCGGGCGCGCGCCTTCCTCAAAAACGGCATCCGCGCTGAACGTCTCGAGCTCCAGCGCCTCCTCGCGCAAGACCGTGACATCCTCGCCGCGAGCTTGACGCTCCGCCTCCTCGGGTGAACGAGCGACGTTGATCTTCACCTTGACGATCACCTCTGGGTGAAGTTGAACGCGCACCTCGTGAATCCCAAGCGCCTTGATCGGCTTGTCGAGCAGGATCTGGTTCCGGCTGATGGAAACGCCGCCGGCGCTGACCACTTCGGCAATGTCGCGCGTCGACACGGAGCCGTAGAGCTGGCCGGTGTCGCCGGCCTGCCGGATCGAGACGAACGTCTGCCCGTCGAGCTTGCCGGAGACGGCCTCGGCCTCCTTCTTGAGCTCCAGGTTGCGCGCCTCGAGCTGCACGCGCTCCTTCTCGAAGCGCTTCCTGTTCTCTTCGGTGGCGCGCAGGGCTTTACCCTGCGGCAAAAGGAAATTGCGGGCAAAGCCGTCCTTGACCTTGACCACGTCGCCCATCTGGCCGAGGCGGCCGATGCGCTCGAGCAGGATCACTTGCATGGGTGAACTCCTTGTTGTCTCCGGGTGTCATGATATGCGGCGCGATGCCGCCTAGCTGGTTGCATTGGGAGGCGGGCGTGGCGGAGCCGGCCGCCGCCGGAACGGAAGTACCGGCTCGAGCGTGCCGAGGATGGCGAGGGCAACGGCAGCCCAGGTGTTGAGGATGAACAGCGCCAGGTAGACGCCGGCAAGAATGAAGGGACGGGCGGCGGTGCCTCGCGTTGCAGCGTGGACGATGGCCAGTCCGAGCAGCGTGAAGGCAAGCAGGAAGGCGCCGGCGAAGGATGACGCGGCGAGGGCGCTGTAGCCGGGGAGCAGCCAGGTGAGCAGGAGCGATGCGGCGAGTCCGAGGCCGAAGCCACGCGGATAGGACATGAGCGCGAGGTCGGGCCATGGCCGGGGAAGTCGCCCGGAAGCCAGCGTTATCCGGCCTGCGAGATAGAAATTCACCAGCAGTCCACCGAGGCAGAACAGCGCCGCGAGCGCCGGCATCACGTGCACGGCCACATCGGTGAGGGCCGCGAGATCGGCCTCCGTGAGCTTGCGGTCGCCCAGGGCGGGCACCGACTTCAGGAACTCCTCGAGCATCCCGCGCATGATCTTGCGTAGATCATCGAGACTGGATGCGAGCAGAAAAACCGTGAAGAACGCGATGGCGCCGGACATCCAGACCGCTGCAGCCATCAGGCGGCCGACCGGATACCACTCGACTGTGGTCGCAGGCGGGCGACGCATGTCGCCGACGTCGCCGATGACGACGGTGCGATTGAGCTGGGCGAGATGACAGAGAACTGCCACGGGAATGCCCTGCGTGAGCAGAATGACCGCCGCTCCCTTGACGGTGAGCAACAGCGCGCAGCCCGCTGCCGTCGCGACGGCCGCAATGGCAGCAGACGCCGAGCCCCATCCGAGACCGGCGAGAAAGACCGGAAGCGGCGCCAGAAAGTAGAGCAGGAGCCGTCCACCGAGACCGCCCATGGTCGCCGACGCGAACAGCGCCGCCGAAGCGAGGCCCGCGGCAACGCCGATGAGGATGAAGGGTGGCGGCATGTGAGCTGTCCCGCGCAGTGGCGGTTAGAGGCGGCATGACAACCGCCCCAACCTCAAGCCTGTCGGCCGGGCACCTGGGCCCGGCGCCGACAGGACGCGTTTGCCTATTTGATGACGTAAGGCAACAGGCCCAAGAAGCGCGCCCGCTTGATGGCCCGCGCCAACTCGCGCTGCTTCTTGGCGGATACCGCCGTGATGCGGCTCGGGACAATCTTGCCGCGTTCGGAAATGTAGCGGCCGAGCAAACGACTGTCCTTGTAGTCGATCTTGGGGGCTGCGGCACCCGAGAACGGACAGGTCTTGCGCCGGCGATGGAACGGACGGCGCGCCTGGGCGGCAGGTGCGGAAGCGGAGACGTCGGCCATCAGGTCCTCTCAGATCCTGGAGTGTTGAAGGAACGGGGCGGCCGGTCGCCGCCGAAAGCGCCGTCGCGGGGAGCGCGATCGGCGCGGCCGCCAACCTCACGCGGGGGACGGTCAGCCCGCGGCGGCCTGTCGCCACGGTCACCGCCACGCATCCCGCCGCGA
>CAYWBX010000022.1:5630-10691 GCA_964456015.1 uncultured Hyphomicrobiaceae bacterium
CTCTGTCGCCCCGGAAACCGCCGGGACCACGGACGCCGCGCTCATCCCGGTCGCTCCGCCGCATCTGGGCCGACGGCTCCGTCTCGTGCTCTTCAACGCGAACCGTAAGAAAGCGCAGGATGTCGGGGTGAAGCCCCATGCGCCGCTCCATTTCCGCCACCGCCGCGGGCGGCGCGTCGATGTTCATGAGCGTGTAATGGGCTTTACGGTTCTTTTTGATCTTGAAGGTGAGCGACTTGACGCCCCAGTACTCGGTCTTGCCGACCTTTCCCTTGCCATCCTCGATCACCTGGGTGAATTCCTTGGTCAGGGCCTCGACGTGAGCCTGCGAGACATCCTGACGCGCAAGGAACACATGCTCGTAAAGCGGCATGCCTTGGCCATCCTTCCTGGTTGTCCACACCGGCGCGTAGCCTCTGTCGGGCCGCCCGGTCCGAAGACGGGATGGCCCAGAGAAGACGACCCAAAGAGCGAAGACACCGGGGAAATCCACCCAAAAGCAGGCGGACCGCCGTGACCCGGAGCACCAGGAGGCGCACTTTGCCACGGTCCCCGTTCAGCCTTCAGCCGGAGCGGGAGAAGACCCCCTTTATATCGATTTCTCCCGCCGCGGCAAGCCAGTGTCTGGACCGGCCGCAATTCAGGCCCCGCCCCGGGGACGCCGAGGGCTCGGCGCGCTGAAGGATCATCGGCGCACCAGCCCCCGGGCGGTCCGTTGTCGCATTGTGGATCTGCCGCGCGATCAATCGGCCGCGGCGGCGGACATCTTAGGGGCCCTGCGCACGCCAACGAGGCACGGCGATGCGTCCCTACGCGTCAAGCCCACCCAAGCTCCTTCAGGCACAGACCTGAATGCCAGATCTTCGTCATGTGACTGATCTTGTCGCCAGTGAATTGCATGACGTAGACGTAATCGGTCGCTGTCTTCCGTCCCGTGGGCGGCACCGGGCCGCCCTGTCCGGTATGCGTGGCATGAAAGACGGCGTAGGCAGCCACGTTATTGCGAACCGGGTCGACGGCGAACGATTTCAGTTCGTAGCGGCCATCGGCCAGCGGCCCAAGAACACCCGCCATCCAGTTGCAGTAGCCTTCGAGTGTTCTGACGTCCGCGAGCGGCTCCGCTTGGGCTGAAAATGTCGCCTGCGGCGTACAATAGGCTTTGCATCCGTCCCAGCCCTTTCCCGCTTCGCAGGCAACGAAGAATTTCTCGGCTATGTCTGCAATGCCGGCCATCGAGCAATCCTCCCAACATAAGATCTCTGCCGGCAATATTGGCCGCCCACTTCTTTCTAAGCCGGCCATGCCACGGGTGAGCTTAAAAATCATTGCATGGCTCGCGGCGAGCGGCAATCCGTCATGGTAAAGACCTTCAGCCCCCCAACAGACCGCTTATCCGGAGCCCCCAAGGCATCGTGCCGGTCACATCCGGCGGCGCCTACCTCGCAAAACGCGCCGCCCCCGGCTGCATGACGACGAGGCCACACGTTGCCGACGGGCGCCGGCGATGGCTAAGCTTCTCAATCAACGTGTCGCGTCCCGCTCTCTCAGCCTCAAACAGATAGCCCGGAGCCCCCTGCATGGCTGCACTCGGCAAGAACCCGGCGCGCGAGCGCCTCAAGAAGGGCGAACTCGCCATCGGCGTGGGGCTTCGCCAGGCGCGCACCGTCGACATCGCGCCGGCCATGAAGACCTGCGGCTACGATTGGCTGTTCATTGACTGCGAGCACAATTCGATGACGCTCGACATGGCCGTGCAGATTTCGGTCACCGCCAACGCGTGTGGCATTTCGCCGATCGTGCGGGTGCCGCAGGGCCAGCTCGACATGGCGACGCGCGCACTCGACGGCGGCGCCTACGGCATCGTCATGCCGCATGTCGACACGCCCGAGGAAGCGAAGGCCATCGCCGATCGCCTGCGCTACCCGCCCGTCGGCCATCGCTCAATCGGCGGAACCATGCCGCAGCTCGCTTTTGCACAACTGCCGCCGGCGGAGTCGACGAAGATCGTCAATGACAATCTTCTTGTCGTCGTCATGCTCGAGAGCCCGCTCGCAATCAAGAATGCCGAGGCGATCGCGGCCGTGAAGGGCATCGACGTGCTGCTGATCGGAACGAGCGACCTCACGCTCGAAATGGGGCTTCCCGGGCAGCTCACGCACCCGGAGGTCGAGAAGGCCTACAAGACCGTGATCGACGCCTGCAGGAAGCACAAGAAGTGGGCGGGCATGGGCGGCGTCTACACGGACGACGGACTGACCAAGTACATCGGCATGGGCGTGAAGATGGTGCTTGCCGGCAACGACATGCCGTTCCTCATGCAGGCCGCGATGGCGCGCGAGAAGCATCTGCGCGGCCTCAAGGTTTGAGCCGCACGCCCGCGAGCTTCGAGGAGCGGGCGCAACCGGCGACAACGGTCACGCCGCGGGCGAAGGAGGTGTCGCATGAGGCCGATCACACGTCGTCGTTTCGCCGCCGGAGTAGCCGGCGCCGCCGTCCTGGCGATGCCGCGGGCGTTCGCTCAGGTCTCCTGGCCGGAGAAGCCGATCAAGCTCGTCGTGCCGTTTCCGCCAGGCGGCGGTGCCGACTTCCTCGGCCGGCTGCTCGCCGAGAGGCTCGGCGAGGGCCTCCGGCAATCGATTGTCGTCGACAACAAGCCCGGGGCCGC
The DNA here is from genome assembly GCA_964456015.1 of uncultured Hyphomicrobiaceae bacterium. Taxonomy (GTDB): domain Bacteria; phylum Pseudomonadota; class Alphaproteobacteria; order Rhizobiales; family Hyphomicrobiaceae. Next base: position 8,296 of record CAYWBX010000022.1, read on the forward strand.
AACGACCATCGGCGCGGATGCAGTTATCGTTGAGCGCCTGAGCGGCGAATTGAAGCGCATGTTGGCCGAGCCCGAGATGGCCGAGAAGATGAGCCAGAACGGACTGACGCCGGCCTTCAGCAGCCCGGACGCCTTCAGGGCCGAGATCACCGCCGACATCGCGCGCTTCGCGAAGCTGGTGAAGGACGTCGGCATCACCATGCAGTAGCGTCGCACGCCGGGACGGGAGCGGCGCGAGATGGCTGCGCGCGGGCTCAACGGAATCCGCAGAGGCGATCAGCCCACAGGTTGTGTCTCGAGCAAGCGACCCCAGCCAGGAACTGGCGTGGCAACGCCCATGGTGCGCATGGCGCCCCAGAGCATAGCCTGATTGGTCGTGACCACGGGCTTGCCGAAGCGGCGCTCCCAGGGACCGATGGCGTGAAGCGTCGGAAAGTTACCTCCGGGCACGAGCAGGGCCTCGACGTCGGGCCGGTCGATCTGCGCGAACACCGCCTCGGCCACGCTCGCATCCATCTTCCCAATCATGTAGGCATCCTGGGCGCCGAGGCTTCGAGCAGCGACGATCGCAAGGCCGTGCCTGCGCTCGAAGTAGCGTCGGGCACGCTCGATCACCTCCTCCGAGTAGGGGGTCGCCATTGCAATCCGACGGGTGCCGAGGGCGTTGAGCGCACGGCCGACCGCGACAGCCGACGTCAGCGATGGGATGCCGCCCGAGGAGTCCGTCATGCGGCGCATCGTTGCATCGTCGTAGTCATCGGAAGACAGGCTGGCTGACGTCTGCGCCAGGACGATCACCTCGACCTTCGCGTCTCCGAGCAGCTTCGACTGGTATGCGATGTCGGCGTCGAGGCTTGGCTCGAACGGCGACGTGCCGGCCTTGCCGAGCCGCCCGGTGTGTACCTGGAGATCGGCCGGCAGCCGGCAAAGCTCAACCTCGCAGGTGGTGTTGGTCGAAGGGACGAGCATTCCGAAGTGACGCGCCACTGGAGCCTCCCGGGGATGGCGAACGCCGTGCTTTCCTTTGCGCCTTGCGTGCCGTCGCGGCACGGCGCGATGGACGAAGCGATCGCGCCAGCCAGACAACTTGATGACCATCAAAGCGCAGCTTTGCCGCACCATCTCACTTTGACCGGCAAATGCAAATCCCGATCGGAGGCGCTTCTCATGGCCTGGATCTCGCCGGATCGCAGGGTCGAGCTGCTCGCAGGGCTCATCGTGGCGATCCATTTTACCACCGCCGGCGACGTCGGGGCGCAAGGACCCGGGAGCACGGCCGTCACCGCCCCCCGCGCAGTAACCGCGCCGGCACGACCGGGAGGCGGAGGAACCGTCAGGCCCGGAGGATCGTTCCGTGCCGCTCCCCAGCCCCGCGCCTCGCCCGCCGCGCGCAGCCCCCGCTTTGCCCCGCAACGGACACCCAGGCTCGTCTCGCCGCCGGCGCAGCGCCGCATCCAAGTCCAGCCACGCCGGACCGTGACGCCGAGCATACAACGACAGCTCCCGCAGCGCCCGCCGCGTGTCGTCGTGCCGAAGGGTCCGAAGGTCGTGCGGCCGACAGCACCGCTTCCCGGCTCGCGCGTCACGCCCGCACGACCGCGCACGCTGCCGGCAGGCACAACGGCATTCAACCCGGGTCTGCGCAGGAACCCCGGGTCTCCGAAGCCGCCCGCCGTGGCGCACAGCGAAGCCCGCCGGGCCAGCAAGGCGGGCTGGCAGCACCACCACAGACCGTTCTACTTCAAGCGCGGCGGCCAGCGATGGAAGCGCATTTATTACAGTCTTCCGCTGGCCGGGCTCTGGTACTGGTACTGGTACGACGTGCTCGCGGACGATGACCCGGTGGCGCTCGCCATCAATCTCGTCGTGCTGCCGGAATGCGCGCCGGATCTCGATGAATGCATCGTCTCCGGTCCGGATATGATGGGCGAACTTGTGGCCCCGGCCATCGTCGAAGGCCGCGCCAGCCCTGAGATGCTGGACCGCTGTGCCGCGCGCTACAGGTCCTTCGACAGACGCACCGGAACATTCACCGCTTACGGCGGGGGCAAGCGCATTTGTCCCTACCTGCTCTAGCAGCATGGTGCGCGCGCGTGGCCGTGGGGTTGAATTGGCGCGCGCGAACGCGCCATGGCGCCAGACCGCAACTGGCGCCCGCCACCGGCGGCGTCCGTCCAAGCGATGGGAGCCGAAACCTCGCCCGCCGTGCGGCGGGCGATGATGGAATCCGGCCAGCGCCGCAGCCCTCGAAGCGCGTGCGAACATCCTGCGCTCGCTGATGGCAGGTACTGTCGGCGGAACCCGCGCGGCATGCTGCAGGAGGCGCACGATCGCGATGGCACTCGCTGTCACGCTCAAGGCTCGCGGGCTTTGGCCGCTGCTCGCTCGCTCAGCAT
>CAYWBX010000022.1:10701-13886 GCA_964456015.1 uncultured Hyphomicrobiaceae bacterium
CTCGGGCGGCCGCCGTTTCGATCCCGGCCAATCGTTCCCCCAGACGTCACTGCATGTGCTGGCCGCCATTGATGGCGATGTTGGCGCCCGTCACGAACGCGGCTTCCTCGGAGCACAGATAGATGATGAGACCGGCAACCTCTTCCGGCTTGCCAAGCCGGCCGACGGGGATCTGCGGGAGAATCTTGCCTTCAAGAACGTTGGCGGGAATCGCGGTGACCATCTTGGTGCCGATGTAGCCAGGCGAGATGGTGTTGACGGTAACCCCCTTGCGCGCCGACTCAAGCGCGAGTGACTTGGTGAAGCCGTGCATCCCCGCTTTGGCGGCGGCGTAGTTCGTCTGGCCAAACGCGCCCTTCGAGCCATTGACCGAGGACACGTTGATGATGCGGCCCCAGCCACGCTCCATCATGCCGTCGTGAACCTGCTTCGTCATGTTGAACACACTGTCGAGGTTGGTACGAAGGACGATGTCCCAATCGGCCTTGGTCATCCGCTTGAAGGTCATGTCCTTCGTGATGCCGGCATTGTTGACCAGGATGTCGACCGGTCCGAGGTCCTTGACGACCTCTTTCACGCACGCCTCGCAGGACTCATAGCTTGCGACATCGCACGGGTAGGCTTTGAACGAGTAGCCCTTCGCCTTCATGTCGGCGAGCCATTGCGCAGAAGTCTTGTTGGAGGGCGAATAGGTCACCGCGACCGTGTAGCCTGCATCCGCCATCTTGGTGGAGATCGTCTCGCCGAGCCCGCCCATTCCGCCGGTGATGAGTGCAACGCGCTTTGCCATGATGATCCTCCTTGGGGTCGAATGGGTGCCGAACCGCGCGGCCAGGTCGCGATCACTGTGGGGGCTTGACGGATGATGCGCAACACGCGCGGCGTCATTCTTTTTGCGGATTGCGGTGACCTGCGTATTGCGCTGCAGCAAGCTCTCCGCGCCGGGTCGGTATTCGCACTGCTGGCCGCTGCTGCGATTTGCTGCTCTAATTCCCCGCTGATGGCGGCTTGCGCGCTGCTGGCTCGATGGGCTGGCGGGGCCAGGCCGCAAGGTTGCTGCACAAATGGGAGGCAGGAAGGCATGTTGGTGTCGAAGGCCTGGAAGAGATTGATTGCGGCGGCAGCGCTGTCCGCGCTGTCGGCTGCATCGGGGTACGCGCAATCGTGGCCCGACAAACCGGTCAAGGTGATTGTGCCTTACGCGGCCGGCGGGGCGACGGACGCGATCGCCCGCCCATGGGCGGAGGAGCTCGGCAAGGCGTTTGGCCAGCAGTTCGTCATCGAGAACCGCGGCGGAGCATCCGGCGCCATCGGCGTTGAAGCTCTCGTGAAATCGCCGCCGGACGGCTACACGCTGATCATGACGCCCAATGCGCCGCTCACGATCCTGCCGCACATGCGCAAGACGCCTTATGATCCCTTGAAGGACCTCGTACCGATCGGACGGACGGGCGACGTTCTCAATGGCTTTGTGATCCATCCCTCGGTCGGGGTGAAGAACTGGCAGGAGTTCGTCGACTATGTGAAAAAGAATCCGGGCAAAGTCTCCTATGCGTCGTCCGGCAACGGCACCGCCAATCACCTGCGCCTCGAGGCGATCAAGCTGCGGCTCGGCCTCGACATCCTGCACATTCCGTATCGCGGCGGCGCCGACGCTTTGAACGACGTGCTGCCGGGCAATGTTCACATGCAGAATGAGCCGATCACGCTGCCGCACGCCAAGGCGGGCAAGCTGATCCTGCTGGCGATCAACGGTCCTGTGCGCAACCCGGACTTCCCGAACGTTCCGACCCTGACGGAGCTCGGCGTGAAGGACGCCGACGTGCCGATCTGGTTCGGATTCTACGGTCCGGCGGGCATCTCCAAGGATATCGTGACCAAGATGAACGCCAAGATGCTGGAGCTTGCGAGAAACGAGGAGTTCAAGAAGAAGATGTGGCTCGTCAACGCGATCCTGCCGCAGGAGACGCCGGAGCAGATGGCGGCGTCTCTGCTGGCCGACAGCAAGACCAATTTGGAGTTCATCAAGGCCGGCAACATCAAGCTCGAATGAAGGTCTGAGGGTGAGCCGGCGCAAGATCGGCCACCCGATCATCCGTGCCAGGGAGGATTGTCATATGCATCGTCGTGAATTTCTGAAGCTCGGCGCCGCCGGCGCGTGGGCTGCAGCGGCCGCATTTCCCGCGCCGTATGTCGCTCGCGCGCAAGCGAACTGGCCGAACAAACCGGTGAAGGTCATCGTCCCGTTCGCGGCAGGTGGCGGCACGGACGTCGTCGCGCGGCCGTGGTGCGACAAGCTCGGCCAGATCTTCGGCCAGCAGTTCGTGGTCGAGAACCGGGGCGGCGCCTCCGGCATCATCGGCACCGAGGCGGTCGTGAAGTCGGCGCCGGACGGCTACACCCTGCTCGTTGCCTCGAACACGACCACGGTCAATCTGCCGCTCTTGCGCAAGGTCCCCTACGATCCGGCGCAGCTTGAGCCGATCGCGCGGCTCGGCGATGTCGTCACGGGCTTCGTGATCCTCTCCTCGCTCGGCATCAAGACGTTCCAGCAGATGCTGGATTACGCCAAGGCCAATCCGGGGAAGCTGTCATTTGGGTCTTCCGGACCGGGCACGGGACCGCATCTGCGTTACGAGATGCTGCGCTTCCGCACGGGCGTCGACATCCTGCACGTGCCCTACCGCGGCGGCGCCGACGCCCTTGTTGATCTGCTCGCGGGCAGCATCCACATGATGAACGAGCCCGTGACCTTGCCGCACGTCAAGGCCGGCAAACTCAATCTGCTCAATGTGAACCACACCAGCCGCAGCGTCGACTTCCCCGATGTGCCAACGTTGACCGAGCTCGGCTATCCGAACTCCGACGCGCCGATCTGGTTCTCGCTTTGGGCGCCGGCCGGGACGCCCAAGGAGATCCAACAGCGCCTCAACGCCGAGATCGTCAAACACGCCAAGACCCCCGAGATGGTCGAGAAGCTCAGGCTTGCTGGCGCCGCTCCGGTCATCCAGACCATCGAAGAACTGGTCGCCTTCCGAGCGGCCGACACCAAGCAGATGGCCGAACTGATCAAGACGGCGAACATCAAGATCGAGTAGCGCGAAGCTCGGCGGCGGCGGCGCAGGCAGGCGGGCATGGACGTGTGATCGCGCGTCCCGCGTCTCGCCATGTCGGCGTCGGGCATG
>CAYWBX010000023.1:0-13834 GCA_964456015.1 uncultured Hyphomicrobiaceae bacterium
CACCGTCAGGCGCGCCTCGCACTCGTGCGGCCAGATGAGGAGATCGGCGTCGTCCGTCGGATAGGACAAGGTGACGGAGGGCGATGCCGCATCCCCGGCCACCTCGGCCACCTCCCAGATCCTGGTGCGAACGAAGCCGTGCGCGGGCTTCTGCGCATCGACCGGATGTGGCCCGAACCAGGGCCAGCAGACGGGCACGCCGCCGCGCACCGGCTTGCCGGTATCGAGGCGGGCAGATGGAGACAACCACAGCCGCTCGCGACCGTGCGCGACCCAGCTCAGTACCTGGCCGCCGATAAGCGAAGCCATGACGTGCCCACCGTCGATGGCGAGGGTCACCACGGGTCCGCCGAGCGGCGAGTTCGCAAACGTCACGGCGGGCGGACGGCCGAAACGCCGGTTCAGCGTGTCAATGTCCATGGCTGTCCGCTCCGGCGGCGTCCGGAGCCCTCCCGCTCTCGCATGCTATGCGGCGACCCGCGCCGCCTTGACGTTGCGCCGGCGCGGGGCGAGCCCCGCCAGCGCCAGAAAGTTGGCGAGCAGCTCGTGACCGTGCTCGGACGCGATGCTCTCGGGGTGGAACTGGACGCCGTGCACCGGATGCACCCGGTGCTGCAGCCCCATGATGATTCCATCGTCGGTCTCGGCCGTGATCTCGAGGCAGTCCGGGAGCGTGGCGCGCTCGACGATCAGCGAATGATAGCGCGTCACCTCGAAGCGCGGGGGAATGCCCTGGAAGATGCCCTTTCCGGTCGCACGAATGGCGGAGAGCTTTCCGTGCATGGGCGCCGGCGCGCGCACAACCTTGCCGCCGTAGGCCTGGCCGATCGCCTGATGTCCAAGGCAGACGCCAAGGAGAGGGATCTTCGGCCCCGCTCTGGCGATAAGCTCAAGACATATGCCGGCCTCGTTCGGCGTGCAGGGGCCCGGCGAAAGCACGATCGCCTTCGGCTTGAGCTTGAGCGCGGCGGCGACCGTGATCTGGTCATTTCGCACCACGTCGGCGACCGCGCCAAGCTCACCCAGGTAGTGCACGAGGTTGTAGGTGAAGCTGTCGTAGTTATCGATCAGGAGGAGCATTGACGCACCCGAAGTTCCCTTGTCCGCGACATTTTTCCGATCTGCGACCCCCGGTTGGCGACACGCGCGGCCCGTCGATCCCAAGACCGCCTCCGGACTGCCTGTCACCGGCGCGGCTCAGCCAGGATCAGCCGGTCCGGCCCCCAACGCTCCCGCGAGCTTGTAGCATGAAATCTTCATAATGGCGCGCCGGAGCCTCGCGTGCCGTCACCCGATGCACCTCTCGCGCCCCGCGCGCAACGCATCGCTGCCGATCTCGGTCTCGGTCGCCGGCCCACCGCATCCGGCCCAGTGAGTCCCCTGCCGGAGGCGCTCTCTCTCTTTTGTTCTACTCCCAACCGCGGACGCGAAGCGTCTTCTCCTCGACAGGCGTCAGTGCCGGCTTGGCGCCGAGGGCCGACAAGAGCGCCTCCAGAACGTCCTTCTCGTTCGCTCCCGATGGAGCATACCCTCCGCCCGAGCGTTCACGGACCGAGCTCAGACGCACTGCACCCTCCATCAGCCAGCCTCTTCCCGGTTGCCGGCATGCGACCCCGGCAAACTCGGGCCGCGCGTTGGCGCCGAGCAACTCGACCTCGCGGCAGATGCGATCGTTGCGATCGCGAAAGGTTGCGACGACGACAGCGCGCTCGATCGGCTCGCCTGTTCCTCGGGTCTCGAGCAGTCGTGCCATAGCGGACCCGGGCGCGACCGGCCCGACGGAGATGTGATCGACAGGTTCGTCCCCCGTCACGCCGCGCGTCAACAGGTAACCGGCTCCCATACCGACCGCCAGGGCAAGTGAGGCGGCCAGCGGCAAGCTGAACTTGAAGCGCGCCGGTCGAAGGCTCCTGCGATGCTGTTCGATCGGCACAATGGTGCCGCCCGCACGAATTGGCTCAGCGGCCGCGGCCGTTCTCGGGGCTGGCTCATCTTCCGTCACGACCGCCGGATGCGTCATGATACGCGTCACCAACGCTTCGGGCGGCGCGCTGGTCATGGGCGCACTAAACGCTTCCTGCGCAAGGCGGGAGGTCCTGCGAAACATTTCGACCGTGCGAAGGGCTTGCGGATCGCCTGCGATCTGGCGCTCGACCTCGGCGCGCTTCGCATCGTCCAGCGCACCGTCGGCATACGCCATCAGGGTCTCTTCATCGGGACGGTTCATTGCGTTGCGCCTCCAGCTTCTGTTGCCGGCCCGGAAACGGCCTCGCGCGCCCCCGCTCTGATCGCGACCGGCGAAATTGCGTCGTCGCGCGTCGCCGGATCGCCGTTCCGAGCCCGCCCGCGACGCCCGTGGCGATGGCAGTCGCTCCTCCAGATCCCGTTCCTCTTCGCAGTCCGGGGCGTTCCCGCACCGCAGGAGGGACACTCGCGCACGGCCGGTCGAAAGGCGGTCATTGTGCCGGCTCGCTTCCCGTCATGTCCGATGCCGCGGCTGGACTTTCGAGCGCGGCTGCAAGCTTCTTCCGCGCGCGGGCGAGGCGACTCATGATGGTGCCGAGCGGCACCTGGAGCACCTCTGCCGCTTCCGCATACGACATTCCATCGACCACGACGAGGGCCAGCACCGATCGCTGCTCTTCCGGCAATTGCGCCGTTGCGACGCGGACGATCTCGAGCGCAGTCCGGGCCTCGGTCTGCTCATGAATTCTTGCGTCGTAGCCGATGTTTTCCATGAGCTCCGGCTCGCCACTTGCGTCGCGTCGGCGGAGAGACCGCACGCGATCGATCCAGGTCGTTTGCGCTATGCGAAACAGCCAGCTATCCAGCCGGGTTCCCGGCTGGAACTGATCCAGACGGGTCAGCGCACGCTCACAAACCGTTTGCACCACGTCGTCCGCCTCATCGAGCGATCCCGTGAGCGCGTAGGCAAACCGCCGCAATCGCGGCAGCAATGCGACCAGTTCCCCACGAATGTCGCTTTGCACTTACGAACCACCGTTCGACGTCGACGCCAGCACAACGCGGCAGGCCGGATAATATTCCCGGACGAGGCAGAATTTGTTCCGGCCCGCTATCGGATCGCGCTCCACGTGACTAAATGACAGGACGCGCGCGGGGAATAGCCGAGGACCGGCGGCGTTGTGTGGCCATGGCGATCGGGCCACCCGACCGTTGCGGCACCGTCGATCCGGCCGAGGAGACGCTCACCATGCCCAAATCACGAGCCAAGCGCCGAGTCGGACGTGGAACTGCGCTACTTGTTTGTTGTTTGTTCCTGATAGTCTCGTTGGGATCCGGCATCATCCCTGGCTCGGCGGCGGCACTTGCCGATGATGGCGACGGAGGAGACGGGGGTGGCGGCGGCGGGCCTGGCGGCGGCGGGGGCGGCGACGGGGGCCCGAACGATCAGCGCTGGCCGTGGTCCGAGAAGCGCTCATCGAGACAACAGGTTTGCTCCTGCAAATTCCTGGTCTTCGATTGCAAGTGCCGCACCGTCGGCGCGCGTCCGCCGAAGACCGCTCCGTCGCAGGCGCGCACGCGGGAAGTGATTGTCAGCGGCCTGACCGCCTCTCAGGTCAGCGCGCTTGAGGCACAGGGATACGTGTTCCTCGGCCAGCACCGCTCGGCGCTGCTTAACGCGAATGTCAGCCGCATCCGACTGCCTGCGGGCATCCCGGAAAGTCGCGCCATTGCGGGCCTGCAGGCCATCGCCCCAACCGCCACCGTCGCGCGCAACGACCTCTACTCGCGAACGCTCGTCTCGGTCTATCGTCCGCGCGGCGCCTCATGCGGAACCCGTTGCGAGCACTTCGCGACCACCGCATGGACCGAGGCTGTCGGTCGATGCAGCACCTCGACGATCGTCGGCGTCATCGATACGGGCGTGGACCTCACCCATGCAAGCCTTCGCCATGCAAAGATCGAGGTTCGCGCCACGAGAAGCCCCGACCGGCAGCCGTCCGAAGTAGATCACGGCACCGGCGTTGTCAGTCTACTGGCCGGAGACGACACCGGAAGCGTGATCGGACTGGTGCGCGGCGCGCGGATCCTCGCAGCCGACGCCTTTCATCGCACCGCCTCCGGCAGCAGCGCCGACGCCTTCGACTTGATGGTCTCCCTCGATTGGTTGATTTTGGAAGGCGCACAGGTCGTCAATCTCAGCCTCTCTGGACCGGACAACCCCCTTCTCAAAGCTGCCGTTGCGCAGGCCATCTCCAATGGCGTCACTTTGGTTGCCGCGGCCGGGCTGCCGGACGCCGGCAAGACGCAGGGCTACCCTGCCCGCTACGACGGCGTGATCGCCGTCTCGGCAGTCGATCCGCGCCTGCGTCCGTCGCGCCTGTCGGCGCGCGGCGCCCACATCACCTTTGCTGCGCCCGGTGTCGGCCTTGTCGTCGCGAGCAGTGCGCGCACCCTGCAGCGCGTCGACGGTACGTCCTTCGCAACCCCGTTCGTGACAGCCGCCTACGCCCTTGCGCGCGCTGACGGCCGCGACACTGGCAAGGCTACAGAATTTCTCGCCGGCACCGCCAAGGATCTCGGCGCCCCTGGCCGCGATCCCGTCTACGGCTTCGGCATTGTCCAATTCACAGACTTGCCTCAGTGCCGGTGAGCGTCGCGAGCAATCCTCGGCTGCATGCCATCGGCCGTCGACCGCAAGCGGCACACGCGACCTCAGGAATAGAATTACCTCCGCGTCGTTATCGAGCATGACAGTTCGATGACGACGCGGAGAGGTCCATGACTGCGACGGCGAAATCCACTGAGGCACAGGACAAGCAGCGCGCGATTCGCCAGACGGCATTCGAAGGGCCGCACGAGCCCTCGGCGAACTGGAGTCGTTTCTCTCTGCGGGCTTATGCGGCTCCCGCGACAGTGGCAGCATTCGCCGCCACAGTCGTCTGGTCCCTCGACGGCGGGATCGGCACCGAAGCGCGCCTGTCATTGACCGTCGTCACCGGGGCCGTCATCGCCTGGACGATGACGAAGATCGACGACACGAAGATCGCCCTTGCCGCGGTGATCGCCCTCGCCATCACCGGCGTCGTGGACAAGCGGCAGATCTATTCAGCCCTCGGTCATGAACTGATCTGGCTGCTGATCGCTTCGTTCGTCATCTCGTCCGTGCTGCGCGCGAGCGGCCTCCTCGAGCGCGCGGTCGTGGCAACATCCGCGCACGCCACGACCGCCAAACAATTATTCTACTCCCTCAGCATTGCGATTTCCGCCACCGCATTCATCATCCCATCCACATCGGCGCGCGCCGCCATGCTGGTTCCGGTCTACCTGGCCTTCGCCAGCCGGCTTGCCGATCCGGGCCTGCGCCGCGCCCTGGCACTGCTCTTTCCCACCGCGATCCTGCTGTCGGCGGGTGCTTCGTTGATCGGGGCGGGCGCTCACGTCATCGCCGTCGAAACACTCCAAAGAACAACTGGCAGGTCAATCGACTACATCGGCTGGCTTCTGCTCGCCGGTCCGTTTGCGCTGGCCAGCACGTTCATGGCCACATGGGTGATCCTCGCCCTCTTCGCGCGCCGCGAGCTGCTTGCCGCTCCGATCGCACACGAAACGCCAGCAAAGGCTCCCTTGACGGCACAACAGCGGCTGATCGCGGCCGTGATCGGCTGCACAGTGTTGCTGTGGATCCTGACGCCTTTCCACGGGATTGGCATCGGCATCGTCGCCATCGCATCGATGACGCTCCTTCTTGCCAAGCCGCTGGCCATCGTCGACGCAAAGACGGCCTTCAAGGCAGTCGAGATCGAGCTCATCGTATTCCTCAGCATGACGTTCGTCCTTGCCGACGCCATGACCAAGACGGGCGCCGACGTCTGGCTGGCCAGAGGGCTCCTGCACGCCTTGCCGCAGACGGCGCAACAAAGCACCGCACTCATGGTTCTGATCGTTGCCGCGGTCAGTCTGCTGGCGCACCTATTGATTACTTCGCGTACCGCTCGCGCCAGCGTCCTTCTTCCGGCGCTGACCATACCGCTGATCGGCAGCGGCCATGATCCGACGTTGCTCGTGATGGTCACCGTTCTCGGGACGGGCTTTTGTCAAACCATGCCTGCCAGCGCAAAGCCCGTCGCAATCTTCGCCAACCTCGACGTGCCCACCTACACGCCACAAGACCTCACGCGGCTCGCGCTGGCGTTGCTGCCGATCCTGCTCGCGGGGCTCGTTGGCTATGGGCTTCTGATGTGGCGCAGCTAGGCGACTCGACGGGCAAAATGATCGCCGCCGGCTTCGCGACGTCGCAGCCACCCCGTCTCGGGTCCGGCCCAAGAGAGCGTGTGCCGCTTCAACCCGGGAATAAAGCGGCCCGGCGCGCGTTTTCCCATTCACAGTGCGTGCCGCGACAGAGGAAACATCACATGCCTTTCTCGGTCCTCGTTGCTCCGTCGGGCTTCAAGGAGAGCCTCAGCGTCAACACGGTCACCGAGGCGATCGCCCGCGGGATCATTCGCGCCCTTCCGGAGGCCAGAGTGCTGAAGGCGCCCATGGTCGACGGCGGCGAGGGATTCGTCGAAGCGTTGGTCGCGGCGACCGGCGGACAGATCATCGAACGGACCGTCACTGGCCCGGTCGGTGAGCCTGTCCGCGCCCATTTCGGCTTTCTTGGCGGCGCCGATCGCCGCACCGCAGTGATCGAGATGGCTGCCGCAGCAGGCCTGCGACTGGTACCGCGTGACCGCCGGAACCCGATGCTCACCACGAGCTTCGGCGTCGGTGAGCTCATCCGCGCAGCGCTCGATGCCGGCGCATCGCGCATTCTGGTCGGCTGCGGCGACAGCGGCATCAACGATGGCGGCGCCGGCATGGCGCAAGCCTTAGGGGCCAGGCTACTTGATGGCAACGGTCGCGAAATCGGACCGGGCGGCGCCGAGCTTGCAAGGCTTGCACGAATCGATACGACCGGGCTCGACAAGCGCCTCGCCGCAACGACAATCGACGCGGCAGTGAACTGGCACAACGTTCTTCTCGGCGAGCGCGGTGTGGCACGTGTCTTCGGCCCGCAGAAGGGCGCAACGCCCGAGCAGGTCGTTCTGCTCGAGACGGCTCTCAGAGTGTTTGCGGATCGTCTGGCTGCCGACCTCGGTCACGATGTCGGTCATGCTCCAGGAAGCGGCGCCTCTGGTGGTCTCGGCGCGGGCCTCGTCGGCTTCGCCGGAGCGACGCTGCATCCGCGCTACGAAATCGTCATGAAGTATCTCGAGTTCGACGCGCTTCTGGGGAGAGCCGACCTCGTCATCACGGCTGAGGGCAGCCTCGATGGCCAAAGCCCGTTCGGCAAGATCCCGTGCGAAGTTGGGCGGCGCGCGCGTGAGCAGGGTATTCCCGTGATCGCGCTTGCCGGCACCATCGGCAAGGGCGTGCGCTCCACTTTCGAGCACGGCATCGATGCCTTCGCCAGCATCATCAAGCGGCCATGCTCCCTTGAGGAAGCAATTGCCAAGGCTGAAAAGTTGCTGGAGCGCGCTGCCGAAGATACCGCCCGCATGGTTGCGATCGGCCTTAAGCTCGCCGGCGTCAAACACGCGCAAGGCGACTCACGTCGCAAATATGGTGCTTCGAGCGTCCATGCGGACTCCGGCATCGCCGCATGACGCTGCCTGCTCGCCAGCCCGCCGCATCCGCCGCGAAATTCTCGCCTTCCCAATGGCCCGTAGCGCCGGGCCGTCACGGGTCAGTGGACAGTGCTCAACGCGCGACATGGGGCGCCCATCGGAGCGCGAGCCGCCGCTTGATTTGCCAGCGGTTCGACCAGCGCTGCAAGCTACCATTCCTGCGTGCGGCCGCTCGAGGAAGCGGGCGACGACAGAGCGGCATCGTCGCCCCGCAACGTCGCCGGCGAGCCCTTCAGTGCGCATGGCCGACCGGCGTCCGTTCACCGACACAGTCGGCGGTCAAGTCGCACGAGACCGGAGGCACCGGCTCAACGATGTGGACCAACGCCGCCAGCAGACCGCAGGCGGCAGCATACCTCAGCCTTGAAGCACACGTGACATATCGCATGGTCCCGGCCTCCGTCGTTGCCGACCGAGCGCAGCCGCGCCACAGAGCGGCGGCTCGTGCCGCCGGTTGCCTGCGGATCGTTGCATCGGTCGTCGTTTCACTCCCTTGACATCGAAGGGCGGGCCCGGCCGGGAGGAGAAGCCGGGCCCGCGCGTCGCCACGGCATGGTTGACGTTGCGACGTTACGGCGCGCTATCCCTCAACGTTTCGAAGATCGGGTGCAGCGGGGCCGATTCGTTGATCTGATCCCAGATCGACTTGGCACTCCCGGGAGCCACCAGCGAAGCGGACAGGATGAGCGTGAGAAGCAGTGTGTTGAGCGTCTTCATGGCGAACCTCTACTCCTTGGTTGTGAGGCGATGCCCGACACGTCGTGTGTCTGCATCGCGTCACCACCCTGCAGGAGCGCCGTGAGCGGTCCGCGAAAGTGCAGCGAAGCCGTCGCAATCAATCTGCAAAATCGAAGAAACTTGCGTGAATTGAAAGTCCAGACGCGAGGGATAGCAGCAATCGCAATCCTTATCATATCTCGCGGCGCGGAAGCACGCTCAGGAGCCTCGCCCGCTGCAGACTCGCCGCCGGATAGGCGGAATCGCGCAGGCTCTCGTAGGAAAAGCCGGGCTCGAGGCGCTGCAGCTCGCGGACGATCGCGTCGGCCTCCTCGCGCCTGCCGTTCAGAAGATAGAGAACCGAGAGGAACCTGAGCGGCGGCTTGAAATCAGGTGCGAGCGCGCGGCTCGCCTCTCCCATCCAGATCGCCTGCGACAGGTCGCCGGCCACGCTCCCGGCGATGCAGGCAAGCCCGTCGATCTGGTAACGGAAGGGGGACGTGCCCGCAATCTCGCGAGCGATCAATGTGTGGTGGAAGCCCGCCTTTGCCTTGCCGAGGTTGCATTCGGCGATGCCGAGGCAGGCCCATCCAAGGGGATTGGCGCGATTGAGCTCGATGCTGCGCTGCGCGAGTTCATAAGACGCCACGTATGATCGCCGAATCGCACCATGCACGTGGGCGCTAAAGCTCAGCACATACGAATTCTGCGGCTCGAGCTCGAGCGCGCGCCGCATGAAGTCGATCGCTTCGGCAATCGTCGCTTCCGGGTTCGTCGTGTACCGCTCGACGAATGTATAGGTGCGCAGATAGGCCCGCCACGCAAGGTAGAGGCCGCGCGGATTGAGATCATAGGCCCGAGCAAACAATCGGTCCGCCTCCTCGACGTTCTCCCGGCCGAGCTTCAGAAGAAGCTGGCTTCCCTTCTGGCACAGAACGGCCGCCAAGAGCTTGCCCTGACGCTCGGGCCGCATCGACAGAACGCTCGCCATCACAGCATCGACGACCTGGTTGCTGGCGCCGAGCAGCTTTGGATTTCTGAGATCGGCAGGGTTCACGGACTCGTCTTGGAAAATGGTGTTCCAGAGCACGCGACGATCGGCCATGTCCGAAACTGACGCACGCCATATCGAGCCGGCATCGCCACGCTGGAAGTCGGCTTCGATCGTGAACGCGTCCGCACCGGCAACGGCCGACGCGTGCGCGGCGGCGTCCCCTGCGCCCCGCAAGTCGGCGATCTCGAAGGAATGGAGCTCGGACAGAGACTTCGCAACGATGTCGGTGAGTGAGGCCGACATGATGGCATCATTTGCATTGCGAGGCGGCGACCCGCTTCTCAAGAGCAGCACGAAGCGTCCCGGTTCCGGCGGTTCGCGTCTCGCGCTCGGGCTCGCCGCCGGCGGCGCGACGTCAGCCCGCTCGGGCATCGTCTCACTCTCGAACTTCATCCGCTCATCGCGAAGCCAATTCTCAAACTCCGGATCGAGCGCATCGAGCCCTTCGAGCAGCTGGCACTCCCGACCGGCTTGCTCCGCGGTCGGCCGGTCGACGACCTTCACCATCGATTTGTCGAGGCCAACCATGCTGCGATCGGCGCGCAGGGCCGATCTGTGTGGTCCGAGATGACGCCGTATTTCGCTCAGCGTCTGTCGGAGACTGTCCGCCCCTTGCGTGGCGCCGCGATCGCTCCACAACTTGTCCTGCAGAAGCGCCCGCGAACGCTCGAGATTGGGAGAGCGAGCGAGAATGGCGAGTAGGCCGCGCGACTTTCGCCCCTTGGGCGTGAATTCCTGTCCCGCGGCGTCGATCAAACGCAACGGGCCGACGATGCAGAGCGATAACTGAGCTTCGCTTGCCGGCACGACACGCACCTCGCGGCTCAGAGCTCACACGAACGGTCGATCGGATCGACACATGCCGCGATCTGGCCCATGGATCCAATGAACTTCACCCGAGCCTCGCAGTCAACTTCAGGGTCGATTCTAGCCTCCCCATCTGTGCTGGCAGCGTGATTCCATCGTGAATGCGCGTGAATTCCGACGCCAGCAGCTTGACGGCGTCATGCCCGCTCACCGACGTTGAGATGTATCGCGCAGCCGCTTTGAGAGGCATTCCATGGCAAGCTTATCCTTTTTCGGGCCGCTCAGCGGCCAGAGTGGCCAAAGTGGCCAGAGCGGACAAAGCGGCCAGAGCGGTCAATTCGAGGGGCTTCACGATTGGCAGGGACAGAGCGCGATCGCCCGGATCCTTAGCCGTGACGGGGTGGTTGGCGCCTGGCAGGACATCAAATCCCCACCCGCGCACCACAAATCGGCGCCCGCAGCCGCGGATCTCTGGGCGGCACAGCCGCGCCTCCACATCTTCTCCTCGGAGCTTCTCAGCGGAGTGACATTCGATTCCTTCGAAGGCTCGACTGCGGTCGAGTATCGCGAACGCACGGCGAGCCGGGTGATTACGCTCGTCCACATGTTTCGGCCGACCGAAGCCGACTTTGCAAAGCAGCTCGAGTTCGTCCGCAACTATGCCGCGTTGCGGCTCGACCGCTCGAGCGAGATCATGGCGCAGATCGGCGACATCATCTCTTTCCTCGCCATGGTGCACGGCCTGCGCCCGGCCCGGCATGTGCACACGCTCGAATTGCTCGGCGTCGCGCTGCACGCAACGTTCGTAATCGAGATGCGGATGAAGCATGCGCTCGCGTGCCGGCGTCCCGACGAGTACTCGCCCCAGATCCAGGCCATGATCGTAACGCCCGGTCACGGCACGCTGCCGAGCGGCCATGCGACCGAGGCCTTCGTCGCGGCGTTTCTGCTCGACAGCCTCAGCCGCGCCTCGCGCGACCCTGGCGGCGTGCCCGGTCCGGTCGATACGGGCAGCCGCAGCTTCGTCCAGCTCATGCGCATCGCCGAGCGCATTGCCATCAACCGGACGGTCGCCGGCGTTCACTTCCCGGCCGACAGCGCAGCAGGTTTCGTGCTCGCGCGAACGCTCGGGGAGTTCTTCCTTGCGAAGTTTTCCGGCGCGGGCCCGGTCAGCGCCCGATCCTTCGACGGCCGTGGCTTCGCGTCCGACTTCGACTACGAGACCTTCTGGACGCTTGCGGACGAGAGCGCGGTTCCGGGCAAGAAGATCTGCAAGTCCGACGAGCCGGTCCCCGTCGCGCGCTCGCCGCTCCTCAATCATCTCTGGCTGCAGGCGGTGGCCGAGTGGAAGACGATTGGATAAGCACGGAGTCAAGCAATGGCGTTCGCCTGGTCACTTCGCCCGCCTGAACGGCCCGACCGCTATCTCGACTGGGAAGTTCTCAATTCGCGGGCAGCCAACCGGCACGGGGCGCTGCCGCGACGCTGGTGCTCCGCGCTCATCCGGATCGAGGGCGACGGGCAGGTGAGCCTTGCCAACCTGAGAAGGCTCAAGGGGGAGATTGGAAACAGGCTTGCCTCGACGGGAGGCCGTGGCGAAGCACAGCGGCCCACGATCGCAATGCATGCGGACGAGGTCGCCCTGATCGACGCTCAGATTTCGGCCCTTCAGGCCACGGGACGTCCGCAGGTCGAGGGCGATGTCGGGATGCAGTTCTTCGTCTACCTTCCCGAAGAAGGCGACGCTCCCGAGGAAGGCGCCTACGCCAACGGCGGCTTCGCCCGCCGCCAGCACTATCGCATCGTCCATGTCGGTCCTCCGATCGAAGGCCTCCGTTTCGATCCTGAAGTGCGCCTCGCGCCGAGGTTGCGCCGGAGCATGAGGCCTGCAGGGCGTTGCGCGATCGGCATCATCGACGACAGCATAGCCTTCGCCAACGAGCGATTCCGCGGACGTGACCCAACCAGCGGGATCGAGACGACCCGGGTCTCACGGCTCTGGCTGCAGGACTTGGAGCATTTCGACGGAAGTATCCCGCGCGAGCTCGCCTTTGGTCTCCACCTCGATCGCGGGGACATCAACGCCGCGTTTCGCGCGGCGTGCGGGGCAAGCGGCGACATCGACGAAGCGCGCGTCTATCGTACGCTCGGGCTTATCGACTTCGGCCGGCAAGGCCGCAATGCATTAGCCCGACGCATCTCGCACGGCACGCACGTCATGGACCTGGCCTGCGGTTTCGACCGTGACGACGCTGCCGGCGGCCTGCGGCCGATCTTCGCCGTCCAGCTTCCCGACGCGGCGACGGCGGATACCTCCGGGATCACGATGGGCAGCTATGTTCTGCAGGGGTTGCGGCAGATCATGCTGTGGGCGGACCAGCGTGGCGTCGGCCCGCCGCTCCCGCTGGTCGTCAACTTCAGTTACGGGATGTATGCCGGCCCGAAAGACGGCCGGCACTGGCTCGAACGCGAGATCGACCGGCTCATCGCCCATCGCAATCGCTTCGTCGCGCCGACCGCCGTGGTGCTTCCGTCCGGGAACGCCTATCGCAGGCGGTCGACCGTGCGCATGACGCTGAGCCCCGGTGAGATGGGCGAGGTCGACTGGGTCGTCCTGCCGGATGACGGCTCACCCAACTTCATCGAAGTCTGGTTCGACTGGGATGGAGCGGACACCAGCCCCCTGGAACTGCGGATCACCTCTCCCGGTGGAGATCATGGACCCGACAGGATGCCCGCAGCGGGTACCGGAACGGTCGCCACAAGCATGGGAAGGCCGGTGATCGGCGTCTACTTCGACACGCCTGTCACGATCCCGTCCCCCGACGGGCCAGGAGCACAGTCCTGCATTTTTCTGGCCATCAACCCGACGCGGCGGATCGAAACCCGGGTCGCGCGGGCCGAACCCGGAGCCTACAGGCTTGCCATGATGAACGTCGGGCAGCGATCGATCTCCTTCGAGATGACAATTCAAAGGGATGATGCGCCGAGCGGGGCCGGTCGGGCGAGCCGCCAATCCTACTTCGATCATCCAAACGCCTATGAGCGAGATGCGGCCACCGGAGATTACCGTCAGCTCGGCTCGCGGGAGCGCCCGACTCCGATATCGCACCAGGGGACGCTGTCGGCGATCGGCAATGGCAAGCTGACCGTCGTCGTCGGCGCCGCCGAAGCCGGCGATCGTCTGCACGCGTCGGACTATTGCTCGAGCGGCCCGACGAAAGGCCGGTCCGGTCCCGACTTTGCGGCCGTTGCCGACGACAGCCGGGCGTTTCCCGGCGTACTTGCCGCCGGCCCGCGCTCCGGCGCAACCGTCCTCATGAGCGGAACCAGCGTTGCCGCTCCGCGCATCACCCGCCTGCTGGCAGACTGCGGCGCCGACGTGGAGCGGCTTGCCCGCGAGCATGGCGCCGGCTCGGTGCGAGATCCGCGTCTTGGGCGCTGCGTCGCCCCGCACGTCCGGAATGTACAGATTCCCCAGCGCCGACGCGGAGCGCAGAGGTCGTCCACGACGTAACCGGACACGCCCTTTCTGACAGCAAGGAAGTCAGGCGCCGCATCCTCACCATTCCCGCTCAGTCGCCGGAGCCGTTCAGGGCGCTGCGCGACCAGGTCTTTGGGC
>CAYWBX010000024.1:0-13518 GCA_964456015.1 uncultured Hyphomicrobiaceae bacterium
CGTCCAGGAGGCGGAGGTGGCGCAATACCTAGAGAGCGAGCACGGCGGCCCGTTCTTCTTCTCCGTTCCGGCCCTGCGGGAGGGCGTTGGCACGTACGTTCTGGAACTTACGCATGTCTTCCGCCAGCGGGATGTCGCCCTGCTCGACGTGCTCAATCGGATGCGCGACGGCACAGCGAGCCTGGCCGACCTGGCGTTGTTGAACGCCCGCGTCGCCCCGATCCGCACGTTGTCCGAAGGCGATGAATTCGTGATCCTGACCCCGACAAACGCGGCCGCCCAGCGCATCAACATGGCGTACCTCGCTGCGCTTCCCGGTGCCGCCCGCGCCTATTCGGCCGCAACGAGCGGCGAGTTCGGTCCGGCGTCCCAGCCAACGGACTCAACCCTGACGCTCAAGGTCGGCGCCAAGGTCATCCTGCTGCGCAACGACAGCGATCGCCGTTGGGTCAATGGCACCATCGCCCGCATCACTCGCCTCCACGACGCGAGCGTGACGGTCGAGATCGACGGCCGCGAGCACGAAGTCGAGCCGGCCTCCTGGGAGCAGAGACGATATGCTTACGACCAAGCGGCTGGAAAGGTTGTGGAGACGGTCGCCGGCACCTTCAAGCAGCTGCCGCTGCGGCTGGCATGGGCGCTGACGATTCACAAGAGCCAGGGCCTGACCCTCGACAAGGTCTATATCGACCTCGGCAGGGGCACGTTTGCCCACGGCCAAGCCTACGTAGCGCTTTCGCGTTGCCGTTCGCTCGAAGGATTGAGCCTCGCGCGGCCGCTGCATCCCCGCGACATCCTCTTTGATCCGGCGGCCATGGCCTATCGCCGCCTGTTTCCGGCCCTGTCCTGAGCAGATGGTTGCCGCGCGGCAAGCGCAGCAAGAGATCGGACGGAATGGTGCGATGCACAAAATTGTTGCAACGCATCAATTGCTGCGTTATATGCACATCCAGGCAGCCCGCCGCCCAGCCACGCAATTCGGAGCATCGACCATGACCCAGCACTTCAAGCACCAAGCCGAAGACTTCATCAACGCCGCCAAGGAGATCCGCATTCCTGAGACGATTCAGGCGTTTGCCGAGGAATCTGTCTCGAAAAGCCGCGAAGCCTTCACGAAGGTTGCAGCTGCCACGAAGGATCAGGCGAAGATGGCCGAGGACATTCTGATCGCGACTCAGGCCGGCGCCAAGGCGATCGGAGCCAAAGTCCTCGACAACGCCGTCGCCACGACGACGGCGGCCTTTGATGCGGCCGAGGCTATCGCCAAGGCCAAGACGCTGCCCGAAGCCGCCCGCTTGCAGATCGAGTTCGCCCAGCGCCAGCTGGCCATGGCCGGCGCCCAGGCGAAAGAGCTGTTCGAGCTTTCGGCCGAAGTCGCCAAGCAGGCGTTCGAAACCACGTCGGCCGCCGCCCGCAAGTCCTTCGAGAAGACCGTGAAGGCGCGCTAAGCTCGGACCGCGCGCCTATTGCAAACCCGATCTCGACGGCCCGGCCCATGTGCCGGGCCGTCGGCGTTTTGCGCATCGGCCAAGCCGCCGGACCTTGAACGAGTTCGATCAAATTCGATGAAAATCGAAGCACCCGATTGAGTGAAGATCTCAAAAGTTTGCTGCGAAGAGTCGAGCATCGAGAGGAGCGCAGTGCGTGCGGGCCACGGGTGGGTCGCGGCGCACGAGACGGGTGAGGAGCCGCAGATGAGCAGCATTTTCGGAACCAAGGGCGCCGACAAGCTCACGGGCAAACTTGGCGAGAACAACAGCATCTGGGGCGACGAGGGCGACGACTTTCTCTACGGGCAGGAACTTGCCGACATGCTCGCCGGCAACGCCGGCAACGATTATCTGTCTGGTCGCGGCGGCAACGATACGCTCTACGGGGACGAGGGCGACGATACGTTGAAGGGCGGTGACGGCGACGATGAGCTCTATGGCGGCGACGGCATCGACTCGATCAGCGGCGGCGCCGGCGCCGACATCGTCGGCGCGGGCACCGGCGATGACTGGGTGGACGGCGGCTCAGGCAACGACATGATCTGGGGCGAGGCCGGCAGCGACACGCTGAAGGGCGGCTCGGGTGAGGATCAGCTTTGGGGCGGCATCGGCAGCGATGTGCTCTACGGCGGCGCCGGCTACGACCGCATCTACGGCGGCGAAGGGAATGACACGATCTACGGCGGCTCGGGCAAGGATGTCCTCTTCGGAGAGGACGGCGACGACGTCATCTATGGCGGCGAGGGCGATGACGACATGGCTGGCGGTGCCGGCAACGACACGATCTCCGGCGGCAAGGGCACGGATTACGTGTTTGCGAGCTCGGGCCGCGATTCCTATGACGGCGGATCGGGCTTCGACACGGTCGACTATAGCGGCATGTTTGGACCGCTGGAGATCAACTTGTCGAAAGGCTACGCGCGCGTCGACGACTACGAGCACAAGATCCGCGGTTTCGAGCAGGTCTTCGGCACGGCCAGCAGCGACCTCATGATCGGCGACAAGCATCACAACACGCTCAACGGCGGCGATGGCGACGATTGGATCCGCTCCCTCGGCGGCGATGACCTGATCCGCGGCGGCGGCGGCGCCGACACGTTCGTCTACACGAAGCTCGACATCGCCGATGGCACCTGGGACCGCATTGCCGACTTCGAGCTCGGAACAGACCGGCTCGACATGTCGGATTTCCTCAAGGGCACGAACACGGTGGCGAAATCGCTGCATGTCGAAGATCGCGGCAACGGCACCATGGTGCAGGCGAAGGTGAACGGCGTCTTCGTCGACGTCGTGTTGCTCGAGAACGTCCATATGGATCAGGCTCACATCGCCGATCTCTTTGCCTGACCTGGGGAGGCCCCTGGCTCCGGCGGCACCGTCGAACGGCCGCCGTCAGGGTTCCTCGGCGGCCTGTCCCGCACCGCCGGCGACATTCCGCCTGTTGGCCGGCGCCTCGTGCGGCAGAGCGGCCAGGATTGCGGCGGCCCCGACCAGCGGGACGATCGCGAACGCGCCAAACGTCAGCGCGTAGCTGCCGAGAAGCCCATAGACCGCCGCAAAAAGTGCCGGCCCGGCCATGACCCCGATGTAGGTGAAGACGAGCACACCGCCTGTCGCCAGACCGACCTCGCCCTGCCCGCTCGTGCGCGCAATCTCCGCCATCCACAGGCCGTTCCAACCGACAAGACAGAAGCCAAAAGCGAACAGCAGGCCGGCGAGCAAGGAAACGGGCCACTGCACGCCGGCGCCCGCCACGACCACGGCGAGCACCGCCGACAGCCCGCCGATCGCGGCCAGAATGACACGTCCTCGACCGATGCGGTCGGCCAGCAGGCTCCAGACTATTCGGCCTGCGACCCCACCAACATGCACGAGGCTTGCCATGCCACCGGCTTCAACGAGCGACCAGCCAAAGTCCGTCACGAGCATCGTGACGAGGAACGTAAACAAGCAGAACTGAAACGACGCATAAGCGAGCCCCATCACGGCGAGCGACCGCAGAACTGGGCTCTGCGTGACCACGCGTACCCCCTGCAGGAGTCCGGTTCCAGCCCTCGCGCCGGGTGCCCGGTCGTCATCGAGCCGATGCCGGACGAGGGCGAGCGGTGCCGCAACCAGCAGCGTCAATCCCGCTCCGAGCACACACGCTCGCTGCCAGCCGCTTCGCTCCGCGATCAAAGGCAAAAGGGACGCCGCCAGAATGGCGCCAAGCGGAACACCGGTCTGTTTCAGCGAGAAAATGAGGTTCTGACGGTGGACGGGCGCAAAGCGCAGCAAAAGGTGTGAGGCGGCAGGATTCGTCAGGCCATAGCAGCAGCCGATCAGCAGCGAGGCCACGATGGCGACGGGCAGAGAGCCTGATGCGATCCCGAGGAGACCAGCCGCGCTCAGCATCAGCGCGACAAGACTGGTCAACCCGGCGCCCAGCCTGCGAACCACGAGGCCGGCCGTGCTCGAGACGAGCGCGGCGGCGATATAGATGACGGTGATTTGATACCCCGCGCTTTGCGGTCCCAGCCCGTAAGTGTCCGCCGCTCGGGTCGCAAGCGTCGGCAGTGCCACGACCGCAAAGGTCGCCAGCCCTTGCACGGCGGTTACGAGGAAGAGCAGGAGGCTGATCGGAATAGGGCAAGCAGGCGGCCGCCCGACGTCGACGCGAGTCACAGTTTGAGGCCCCATGCCCGGATATGTATACTTGTCCGGACAAGCCGTACCTGTTGCCGGTGCGATTGGCTAGTGACGCTGGCGCAGGCGACTCGCGCAAGACCGTGAGACCGGAACGCGCCGTCTTCGAACCCTGGGGTGCATTTTATGAACGCGAAACCGAATCCGGCCCTCAAGCGCTCGCCGCAATCTGCCGACCCTCGGAATATGGCAGGTCCCGTGGAAGCAGCCACTCGGGACGCAATTACGCAGCAGCTTGCCGCCTTCACTGCGCGGACGCGGGCTGACGATATTCCGGCGTCGGTGCGCACCCGGGCACTCCACCATATGCTCGACGCGGCTGGCATCGCAGTTGCGGCGACCCGTTACGATCACGCGCATCGCGTCTTGACGGCAATTCGCGGGATCGCGGGACATGGCGAGGTGCCGGTTTTCGGATTTCCCGCCCGCCTTCCGCCGCGCGACGCGGCGATCGTCAATGGCTATCTCTGCCATGCCCTGGATTTTGACGACACGCATGTCGCCGGCATCATCCATCCCACCGCCAGCGTTCTGCCCGCCGTCCTGTCGACGGCCGCACACACCGGCGCCAGCGGCAGAGCGATGGTCACGGCCTTCATCATCGGCATCGAGACCGCCGCCCGCATCGCGTCCGTGGCCAAGGGCGGCTTTCACCAGGTGGGATTTCATCCGACCGGGCTCGTAGGGGTTTTCGGCTGCACCCTCGCGGCTGGCCGGCTCATGGGACTGAACGAGAAGCAGCTTCGAATGGCGCAGGGTATTGCGCTGTCGGTCGCTTCCGGCAGTCTCGAGTTCGTTGAGGACGGAGCCTGGAACAAGCGGCTGCACGCCGGCTGGGCGGCGCAGGCCGGCATGACCGCCGCCGCCCTGGCAAGGGAAGGATTCGTCGGCGCGACCCATCCCTATGACGGTCGCTTCGGTCTCTTCAAGTCCCACCTCGGCACCTATAGTGAGCAGATCGACCAGTCTCTGGCGACTGCGGGTCTCGGCACAACGTGGGAATTGCTCAACACCGCCATCAAACCGTACCCCGCCTGTCATTTCACGCATGCCTGCATCGACGCCGCGCTCATTCTGCGCCGTCAGGGACTGGACCACCGCGACATCGTGCGAATTGAGACGCGGGTCCCGAAGGGAGTCTTCAAGGTCATTTGCGAGCCGGAGGCAAACAAGCTGAGACCCGCAAACAGCTATGATGCACAGTTCTCGGTTCAATGGCTGACCGCAGCCGCGCTTGTTCGCGGCAAGCTCGGCCTTTCCGAGCTCGACCCCGCCGAGATCGCCGATCCCGTGATTCTGGCTTTGACCGAGAAGGTGAAGTTCGCCGAATACGTCGACAGCCCGTTCCCGAAAGCCTATTCCGGCGAGGTGACGATCACGCTCAAGGACGGCAGGACCCTGACTCACCGCGAGCACATCAATCGTGGCGCGGCGGAAAGGCCGTTGAGCAACGAGGAAATCGTCATCAAATACCGGGAAAATGCGGCGACGGCTTTCGACGCGGAAACGGTGGAAAGGATGGAGAGCGCCATGCTCGGCCTGGAAGGCGCGCCGAGAGCCATCGAGGCGCTTGCGGCCTGGTCTCCTGCATCGGCATAGCGTGGCGAGCACAAGACGGACGGAATGAGTGTGAGCGAGCAGAAGCTGTCCGGCGGCGAGGCGGCGCGCCCCCTCTACATTCAGCTTGCCTACGCCATTGGCGAGCGTATCGCAGCCGGAACCTATGCCGTCGGCGAATTGCTGCCGACCGAGGCGGAACTCGGCGAAGCCTTTGGCGTGTCGCGCTATACCGTCCGCCAGGCAATCCAGCACTTGCGCCAGCAGGGCCTCGTCTCGGCGCGCAAGGGCGTGGGCACGCGCGTCGAGGCGCGCCGCGCAGGCGCCAGATACTCCCATTCCATCCACTCGCTGTCCGAACTGCTCCAGTTCGCGCACGAGACCCGCCTCGATGTCATCGGCCACGAACTGATCGAAGCGCGCGGCGCCCTCGCCGAGCTGCTCGGCTGCCGGCCGCGCAAACCTTGGCTGCGTTTTGAGGGAATCCGGATGGGCATCGGCGGCGATCCGCCGATCTGCCACACGGAGGTATACATTGATGCGGCCTACCGAGCGATCGTGTCCGACACCAGCTCACTCAGAACGGCGGTGTGGTCGCTGATCGAAAGCCGCTTTGGCGAGACGGTGATCGAGGTCGATCAGGAGATCGAGGCGGCGATTCTCGACGAGAAGCAGGCGAGGCTGC
Organism: uncultured Hyphomicrobiaceae bacterium; assembly: GCA_964456015.1. GTDB lineage: Bacteria > Pseudomonadota > Alphaproteobacteria > Rhizobiales > Hyphomicrobiaceae. The sequence continues at coordinate 6,418 of CAYWBX010000024.1, forward strand.
TCAAGGCCCTTCCTGGAACGCCGGCGCTGCGCTTCACCCGCCGCTACTACGTCACCGGCAGACGCCTGGTTGAGATGTCGATCAATCTCCATCCCGCCGACCGCTTCACTTATCGCATGACGATCAAGCGTGACGTGCCGGGCGGCTGAGAGAGCAAACATGATTGGCAAGCGACGGTGCCGGTGCCGAATTCAGCTTAGTGAGTGCGGCTCACGCAGAAGCCGACCACATCGGCAAGGGCGCTCTTGGCCGCCGAATCCGGGAAGATCGCAAGCGCGTCCTGCGCCATGGCACCGTAGGTTCGGGCGCGCTCAAGCGTTGCTTCGACCGCTTTGTACTTTCGAATGAGTGCAATCGCCGTCGCGAGTTCACCATCGCCGGTTCGACCGTTGACGAGGCTATCCCGCCAGAACTCGCGCTCGCTTTCCGAGCCCCGCCGAAAAGCGAGAATCACCGGCAGTGTGATCTTGCCTTCCCGAAAATCGTCGCCGACGGATTTCCCGAGCCGCTCGCTGTCACCGGCATAGTCGAGCGCATCGTCGACGAGCTGGAACGCGATCCCGAGATTGCGACCATACGATCTGAGCGCCGCCTGCTCCTCTCCCGGCCGGCCGGCAAGCGCGGGTCCGACTTCTGTGGCCGCTGCGAACAGCGCCGCCGTCTTGGCATTGATGATCGCCAGATATTCGTCCTCGGTCGTAGCCATGTTCTTGGCTGCGGCAAGTTGCATGACTTCGCCTTCGGCGATCACGGCAGCGGCGTTGGAGAGGATTTTCAGGCAGGGCAGCGAACCGACGTCGACCATCATGCGGAACGCCTGACCGAGCAGGAAGTCGCCGACGAGCACGCTCGCCTGATTGCCCCAGATCAGCCGGGCGCTCTTCTTGCCGCGGCGGAAATCGCTGCCATCGACGACATCGTCATGGAGCAAAGTCGCGGTGTGCATGAACTCGACGCTCGCCGCCAAGCGCACATGACCGTCGCCCAGGTAGCCGGCGAGCTTCGCGCCTGCGATTGTCAGCATGGGTCTGAGCCGCTTGCCGCCTGAATCGATCAGGTGGTGCGCAAGCTTCGGAATGAGCTCCACATCCGACACCGCCTTGTCCAGGATAATCCTGTTCACGCCTGCCATGTCGTCGGCGACAAGGCTGACAATCGACTTCAGGCCGGATGCAGGCTCGCGCGCATCGCCGATAGAGACCACCACACCCAAGCTTGCCGTCCCACTTTCTGAAAGCTGCTGTTCCGGAGTCGATTGCGGCGTTATAGTCATGTCGGGCACGGAATTGGTCAAGTCGAATTGCCGCAAGGCAAAAGCCGAACGCTCCGAGGGTCCCAAGCGAGACAAGGCATGCGGGAGATCGTCCGCACCAACGACCAAGTGCTCCTGAGCTTTCTCGACGCTCTGCTGCGCGAGGCTGGCATAGCCTTTCATGTTGCTGATGCCGGCATCAGCGCCATGGAAGGCTCGATTGGCGCCTTTCCGCGACGCCTGTGCGTGGACGATGGCGACTATCAGCGAGCGCGCCGGCTTGTGGCGGACGCCGGTCTTTCGGCCGAGCTGATCGACGATCGAGGCGAGCCCCCGCATTGAAGATGGACCGCGATTTGGAAGGCGGATTGTCCGACGACGCATTTCTCGGCGGCCGGCTGCGCATCCTCCAGCCGAGATCCGGCGCCTACCGGGCTGGCCTCGATGCGGTGCTGGTGGCCGCCGCTGTGCCTGTCGATCCTTCGCGATCGTCGTCGGTGCTTGATGTCGGAGCCGGGGTCGGCGTGCTCGGACTGTGCGTCGCAGCAAGAGCGGCAAGCGCACGCGTGACGCTCGTCGAAGTCGACCCGACGCTGGCAGCCATCGCGCAGCGCAACATCGAACGCAATGGACTGGCCTCCCGGGCCTCTGTGCACCATGCGGACATCTCCGATGGCGGAGCTGGCCTTGCTCGCCTCCTGCCCGAGAACGGCTACGATCACGTCGTTGCCAATCCGCCATACCATGACCGCGCGCGAACGACGTCCTCACCGCATGACCGCAAAGCGCGGGCCAATGCCATGCGCCAGAGCGACCTCGCCGCATGGTTTGCGTTTCTGGCGGCATCGTGCAAGTCGAAAGGCTCGCTCACCGTCATCCATCGCGCAGATGCGTTGCCCGCGCTCCTCGCTCACATGACGCCGCACTTTGGAAGCCTGTCCGTCCAGCCGGTCCACCCGCGCGAAGGACTCCCCGCGACCCGCGTCATCCTGACCGGGATCAAAGGCAGCCGGGGGGCGCTTCGTATCCTTCCAGGCCTATGCCTGCACGGTCCGACCGGACACGCGTTCTCACCCGCGATCGACGCCGTCCTGCGCCACGGCGCTCCCCTCCCCCATCGCGCCTGACCCGGCTTGACCCGCTTTCGTAGTGGCCTGAATATGGCCTGATATTGTGTTGGCCAGGAGCAGGCCGAGACCCGGCGCGGCGCGCGCCGGTTGGTTCTCCACGAAGCCTGCCCGGACGGAGCAATTCTGATGTTGCTGTTCTCGCGCAAGCCGAAGGTCCCAGTTTTGCGATTGACGGGAACGATCGGCATGGTCACACCGCTTCGCCCAGGCCTCTCGCTTGCGACGCTGTCCGCCGCGATCGACAAGGCCTTCGCTTGGTCGAAGGTCCCCGCCGTCGCCCTTGTCATCAATTCGCCAGGCGGCTCGGCGGTCCAGTCCCACCTGATCTATCGTCGGATCAGGCAGCTCGCCGCCGAAAAGGAGAAGAAGGTCTATGTCTTCTGCGAGGACGTAGCGGCGTCCGGCGGCTACTTTTTGGCGCTTTCTGGCGACGAGATCAATGCGGATCCCTCGTCCATTATCGGCTCGATCGGCGTTGTTTCATCAGGCTTCGGCTTCGACAAGGCCATCGCCAAACTTGGCATCGACCGCCGCGTTTACACGGCCGGTCCATCCAAGGCACAACTCGATCCGTTTCTTCCCGAGAAGCCAGAGGACATCGAGCGGTTGCGCGCGCTGCAGCGCGACGTGCACGACGCCTTCATCGCGGTGGTCAAGGAGCGCCGCGGGCAGAAGCTGCAGGCCCCCGATCACGAGCTCTTCTCGGGCGCATTCTGGTCCGGTCCGCGCGCCGTCGAACTTGGCTTGATCGACGGACTTACCGATGTTCACACGCGTATGCGGGAACTATTTGGCGACAACGTCCGCATTCAGAACGTTCCCGTGCAGCCCGGTGGCTTGCTCTCTCGATTGCGGCGCGTTGCTGCGCCGTATCGCCTCGCTTCTCGCGAACAGGCGGCAGATGCCCTTCCAATGTCACTTGCCGATGATTTCCTGTCGGCCATAGAAACGCGCGCGCTGTGGTCCAGATTTGGACTTTGACGCCGAAACCTGAAGGATCCACGCTCATGCCCCAACTCATCGCATTCGCCCTGCTCGGTGCCGGGGTAATCGCCGGCGCACGGGTGGTCAGGTATGCCGTCGAACGGATACGCGAAGAGATGACCGCGACCAGCGCCGAACAGTTTGGATCGCGCAGCCACGAGAACCACGAAAGCATCAAGGACCTGGGTCCTTTGGAATTTGACCCCCGGGCGGGCGTCTACCGCCCGAAGCAGCCGTGATGGCCCGGCGCCCGGTCCGTCCTAACGGCGCTTATCCGGGCAAGCGCGGCTTCTGGTGAAAAGACCGATAGCGGTCATACATCACGATCGCCCCCGCCATGGCGACGTTGACGCAGAACAGCGTCGGGATCTTCACCACATAATCGCAGCGCGCGATCAGCCGCGGAGACAGCGATCCAAGCTCGGGGCCGAGCACGTAGGCGGCCCGCGGCGGATGCAGGAAATTCGGAAGGTCAATGGCGCCCTCGATGAGTTCGACGCCGACAAGCTTGCAGCCCTCTGGCAGCACCAGTTCATCAAGCGATGCCCAATTGTAGTGCGGAACGTGGCGCGTTGCCTTCGAGGTGTCCGGAAAGGCTTCCTGGGATCGGTACTGGCCGCCGATGGTGAATGTGAACGCAGCGCCGAAACCATGCGCCGAGCGCATGAGGTTGCCGAGATTGAGGCTCTTCGACATGCGCTCGGCGCCGATCCCGAAATAACCCCGCCCACCAAGGTGGACGCGCGGCACTGGCGCCGCAACCGGCACCGCCGGCGGCTCCCGGCGTTCTCTCACCATCCCCGGAAAATCGACCGCTGCCAGTCGTCCTCTCCCTCCCGGCGCAGGCGCCTGAGCCCAGTCGCGGAGTTGCTCTGCTCGGTAGACGGCGAGGCCGTCGGGCCTCGATAGACCTGCACCTCCCAGGCCGGCGAGACGATCCCCCGCTGCGAGAGCGGAACGGAAGCCAGATGCCTGAGGTTCCCGCCCCCGACTCGGCGATCGAACTCGGCGAGCGTCGTCTGACCCCGCCTCGGAATCATATGCACGACCTTGAATCCTCGTGCCTTGAGCTCCGAGAGGAGGGTTGCGAGGGCGCCCGCCGTCGACGGCTGGATGTCGTGGAACAAGATGATGCCCTGCCGCTTTTCCTCGAGCTGCCGCATCACATTGCGAATGACCACAGTTGGGCTGCGGGTTTTGTAGTCGTAGGAGTCGACGTCGATGGAGAAGATGCCGGTATCGCGCCCGGCAAGATGCGCATGCATCTCGGAAGTATAGGCGAGGTAAGGAAATCTGAAGAACGGTGCCGCCGGAGACCCCAGCGCCCGTTGCACTGCACTGATGCCAAGCTCCACTTCGGCGCGCGCGCTCGCAGGATCGATCTTTCCCAGGTTCTGATGCGACCAGGTATGCGTTGCGACCGTATGCCCCCGGCCAGCGACGTCGCGCACCAGGTCGGGATGAGCGAGCGCCCGCTGGCCGACCATGAAGAACGTCGCTTTGGTGCAGTGCTGATCGAGGGCGTCCAGGATTGGCGACGTCAGGGTCCGATGCGGCCCATCGTCGAAGGTAAGAATCACCTCGCCGTCCCGCAGCAGGGACTTGCCCGGATATTGCTGCTGGCCGAAACGCGGTCCTCCGCGAGTGTCGATCTCAATCGTCCTCGCAAGGCCGATCGAGGCGGAGCTGCACTGCGCGGGGGTCCTCGCCGAAGCCTTCATCAAGGTTGCGCTGATCGCCAGGACGAAAAGCACTCCGGCGAGGCGGCCAAGGGTCATGACACCCACTGAAGCAGATCGGTTCAAATTTGCCTCGAAATCCGAAGTCCTTGCAAACAGGTGGCCAACGAGTGCTTGACGAATGGCAACCCCCGACCGTACGCAGACCGTTGAACCGGGCAGCGTCCGTATTTCGTTCAACCTCATCAGCTAGCCGGCGATTGTGGCATTTCGCAAGCCGCGCATTGCCGCGGCGCCGGCTCGTCGGAACTCGGCCACCGGGGCAAACCGAACGTTGCCATTGCAAATTGAGCCGGCACGCGAATGCAGGAGCCTGTCCAGGAAGCCGCCGTCGAGGCTGCAGGCGAGCCGCCCATGGCGGCTCGCATTGCCGGGTTGCGCCAGGCGCTCGCCGCCCGGGACCCGGCGGCGGTAGCGGCCTGCTGCGCGGACCTGAAGGCCCCGGATCTCGCCGATCTGATCGAGCTGCTCGAGCCCGACGAGCGCGTCGATCTCATCCAGACGCTGGGACCCAATTTTGATCCCGAGGTTCTCTCCGAACTCGACGAGAGCGTTCGCGACCAGCTTTCCGAGGCGCTTCCGAACGCCGTTCTAGCCAAGGCTGTCGCCGAGCTCGAGACGGACGATGCGGCCTACGTCATCGAGAGCCTCGAGGAGGACGACAAACGCGACGTTCTTGCCCAGATCCCGTCCAGCGATCGGGCCGCGCTCGAGCGCAACCTGGAGTATCCGGAGGAGACCGCCGGCCGTCTGATGCAGACGGACTTCGTCGCCGTTCCTCCGTTCTGGACGGTGGGCCAAGTCATCGACCACATGCGCGAGGCCGAAGACCTGCCGGAAACCTTCTCGGACATCATCGTCGTGGACCCGACCTTCCGCGTTTTGGGGAGCGTCGATCTTTCCCGGCTTTTGCGCTCAAAGCGCCAGGTTGGCATCGAGAGCATTATGGATACCGAGCGCGTCGTGGTTCTGGCGACCGCCGACCAGGAGGAAATGGCGCGTCAGTTCGAACGCTATGATTTGCAGTCCGCCCCGGTTGTCGACGAAAACAAGCGTCTCGTCGGCGTTGTCACCGTCGACGACGTGGTCGAGGTGATCGAAGAGGAGACCGAGGAAGACCTCCGGTTGCTCGCAGGCGTTGGCAACGAGAGCCTCGCGGACTCGGTGTTGACCACGGTGCGCAGCCGCTTCTGGTGGCTCTTCATCAATCTGGGCACCGCCATTCTCGCCTCGTCGGTCATCAAGCTGTTCGATGCCTCGATCGAGCAGATGGTGGCGCTCGCCGTCCTCATGCCGATCGTCGCCTCGATGGGCGGCAACGCCGGTACGCAGACCATGACGGTCGCAGTTCGTGCCTTGGCGACGCGCGAACTCGGGCCGGTCAACAGAGCCCGCGTCATCCTTCGCGAAGCCTCCGTGGGGTTGCTCAATGGCTTCGTTTTCGCGCTGATCCTGGCGGTGGTCGTGCTCTTCTGGTTTGGCATCGGCCGCCTGGGATTCGTCATCGGCGGCGCCATGATCTGCAATCTTCTGGCCGCCGCTCTGGCGGGAATTCTCATTCCTCTCACCTTGCATCGCTTCGGCAAGGACCCCGCGGTCGCCTCAGGCGTGTTCGTGACGGCGATCACCGATGTCGTCGGGTTCTTCTCGTTTTTGGGCTTGGCGACGATAATCTTGCTCTGAGGCTGCACGCCTCTGACGGCGTAGGACCATTTCAGGGATAGCGGAGATGGCTGTAACAGTCCGCCGCCTCGAAGCACGTGACCGGACAGCTTGGCTTACCCTGTTCAAGGGCTATATCGAGTTCTACCAGGCGGTTGTGCCCGAAGCGGTCATCGAGGAAACCTGGCGGCGGCTGCTGCGCGGCGACCCTGATTTTCACATTGCGCTTGTCGCCGTTGACGATGGCGACACCCCTGTCGGTCTGGCGCATGTCCTTTTCCACCGCTCCACCTGGTCGCTGACCCATTACTGCTATCTCGAGGATCTGTTCGTC
>CAYWBX010000025.1:0-13408 GCA_964456015.1 uncultured Hyphomicrobiaceae bacterium
GTCGTTCCCGGCGCGCTGCCGGGGCTGCCGCTTCCGAACGGCATGCAGGGGCCAGGTCTCTATTGCGCCGTGATCGTCAAGACCGTCGATGCGCAGACCCGGGCGAAAACCAGTATCAACGATCTCCTGCGCGATTGAGCCCGCTGGCTCTGCCTGTCACTCCCAATCCTTCTGCGTACGCGAAGGGCGCCATCCATTGCGCCTGTCGTCGCCAATTCGTGCAGACGCAACCCCGGGCGGCGCACTAGGCGGCAATCGGTTGCAGATGATATGCTTTCTCTCAGCCCCGCTCAGCTCGGCTTGCCGGACGGCATGGCCTTTTGCAGCGCTTCGCGCTTCTTGAGATAAAGTCCGCCAAAGTCGACCGGATCAAGAAGCAGCGGCGGAAACCCTCCCTCGCGCGTCAAATCGGCTGCGAGACGACGCAGGAACGGAAAGAGAAGCGCGGGGCAATTGATGTTCAGCATTGGGTCCAATGCCTCTGCGGGCGCATTCTTGATCTCGAAGACGCCCGCGTAGATGATCTCGAGGTCATAGATAGTGCCCTTGGGATCGGCGGCTTTGGCCTTGAACGTGAGCGCGGCCTCGTAAAGATCGGGGCCGACCTGCGCGGGCTGGACATTAATCTCGAGATTGAGGTTCGGGCTCGACGGGGGCTCTTGCATGATCCGCAGCATGTTCGGGCTTTCGAACGAAAGATCCTTCACGTACTGGCCGAGCACCCGGACCTGGATCTGACTGTTTGCTGCGGACTGCTGTTCGGCCATCTCGCGTCACTCCCCCTCTTGCCAGCGTGCGGCGCGCGCTTCCCGAGCGCGGGCTATCATGAGAACCCTTGTGCCTGCAATCTGTCGGACCGTCCTCGCCTGTGCACCGAACGGCCCGCCCGGGCGGACCGGCCGTTCTGTCAGGACGATCTGGGCGTGGGCGGCGGTGGGATCCGCAATGCATGTGCCAGTCAGCGCGGTTTGTCGCCGTCGGACCCCGGAACATCGGGGTTTGCGGCGTCCTCGCCGAGCCGCCGGTACTCACCCTCGATCAGCGGACCTGCTCCTGACGCCGGGGTATTTCGCGACCGGTCGGGCGACGGCGCAGCGTGATCGCTTGCGCCGCCGCGCCACGTCGTTGATTGCACCTCGATGCTGACGTCTGCGAGAAAAAGGTGCCTCATAGCCCACCTTGCGACAAATGCCCGAACCGGGGGCACCAGAAGCAGGAGACCGGCGGTGTCGCCGATGAACCCGGGGAGCAGCAGGAAGAAGCCGCCCAGCGCCATCAGGGCGCCGTCCAGGAGCGAGACGACGGGCGTCTCGCCCCGCCGCAGCGCATCCTGCATTTTCAAGGGCGCCGATAAGCCGTTTTCGGTCAACGCGGCGAGTCCGACGAGGCCGGTCCCGACGATGATGGCCAATGTCCACCACACGCCGATCGTCTGCCCGATCTTGATGAGCAGGGCGATTTCCAAGAGCGGCGCCGCGAGCATCAGGAGGATGAGGGCAAATCGCATGATCGCTCTGTTCGGTTGAATGCTTTGGGTGCCTGCCGGTCCCGCGCCCGCGGCGCTTGGAATTGTGAGAGGGATGGCTTAAGTTTGGTATGTTCCCGGTGAGCCGGGTCGATGCGCCTCAGCCCTGTTTCCGGTGCCACCATACTGCCTTCGACATGGGATGGCATCTGGTTCCCGGCGTTTCGGCACCTTACATGTAGGCGGAAGTGTCACCCGGCATGACCCGATGCCAAGGCATTTGAAAGCGGCACCGAATGGACGGCAAGGTCGACCTGTTCACGCTCATTTTCCTCGTTCTTGCAGTGGTGGTCATCCTCAAGCTGCGAAGTGTCCTTGGCCAAAGGAACGCGGAGGATGACGCTCGGCGGGAGCGGTACAAGGAGCAGGCGCGCGCCGCGGCTGCCGAGATGCGCGACAAGGTGGTGGCCTTGCCGCGGCGTGACCATCCGGGGGGCGACACGCAGGCCGAGACTGCGACCGCGGGCCCCTCCCAGGCCTCCGTCGTGGAGGAGCGGATTCGCAAGCTGGCGACCGGAAACGCCGCACTCGCGGAAGGGCTTCTCGCCATCAACCGCGAGGATCGCACCTTTGATCCGGACCAGTTCATGAATGGCGCCCGCGCGGCGTACGAGATGATCGTGACCGCCTTCGCCGAGGGTAATCGCAAGGTTCTCCGGGGGTTGCTGAGCAAGGAGGTCTTCGACGGGTTCTCTGCTGCCATTGCGGAGCGCGAGGCGCGCGGCGAGCAGATCGACCAGAGTTTTGTCGGCATCAACAAGGCCGAGATGGTCGAGGCGGAGTTGAAGAAGGGCGTGGCGCAGATCAGCGTGCGATTTGTGAGCGAGCTGATCTCCGCGACGCGCGACAAGGCGGGCACCGTTCTTTCCGGCGATCCGAAACGGATCAAGGAGGTGGTCGACATCTGGACGTTTGCCAGAGAGGTCGCATCCCGGGATCCGAACTGGAAGCTCGTTGCGACGCAGGCCGCAGGGTGACCGCGGGGCGCGGATGGTTGGTCCAGGACCGCGTCCTCCGGCGCGTGCGGTGAGCACATCAAGTCCGCCCTCCGGGCCGGGGAAGCGGGCGGGTCTTGTGACGGCGCTTTCCGAGCGCCGGACGGCGGTGTGCCCGGGGGGCGGCGCGTTCGCCGTGGCCCCTTGCCGGGAGGCTGGCGGGAGCGGGCTGTTTGCAGCGGCGCCGCGGGGTTCTTGTCGCCGAATAAATCGTGTAGATCAGTCGCCCATAGGTCGCGAACGCGCCGAGCGATTGGCGCGGGACCGGAGCCCCCGCGGGCTGGCCCCAGGCTTGCGTGCCGGTTCGCACGCCGGCAGTCGGCGCGTCGATCTCGTCAGGTGACCAGTTCTGAGTTCGGTGGCGAAAGCCGTCGCAAAGCCGGAGATGGATGTTGCCGGCGATGGCCGCTATGGTCGACTCCTTCAAGAATTCCCCGCACCGCTATGACACGAAAGCCGAAACCGCTGACTGCGCAGCCTGGAAGGCGTGCGCTCCGTCATCTCTCGGACGAGGATGAGGCACTTTGGCAACGCGTATCGCAATCCATCGACCGTCTTCCGCCCTCGAAGTCGCGTGGCAGGATAGCGGTCCGGCCAACGCCGGCGAAGGACGGAGGGCGGCCGGCCGCCGAGCCGCTCGCGGCCGCCGTGCAATGCCGTTCCTTCTCGCCCTCCGATGGAAACGACGACCGCAGGCCGGTTTCGGCACATGAGCCGCCGCCCCTGTCGCCGTTCGATCGCAAGCGGGCGCGTGCGCTTGCGACAGGCAGGATAGTCATCGAGGCAAAGCTCGACCTGCATGGGTTGCGACAGGACGAGGCGCTCTTTCGCCTCCGTCGGTTTCTGGCCGAGTGCCAGGAGCATGGGCTGTCGAGCGTGCTTGTGGTGACTGGCAAAGGTGGGGTGCGGCCAGCCTCCCGGCCTGAAGAGTTTGCGTTCGCCGATGGCGAACGCGGCGTATTGCGGAGAAACGTCCCGCTCTGGCTTGAGCAGCCGGAGCTGAGGTCCATCGTCGCCGGCTTCACGCAGGCAGGAGTTCGCCACGGCGGGCAGGGTGCGTTCTACATCCATCTGCGCCGTCGCAGGCGCGACTGAGCGAGTGGTCTCGACCCTACCTACAGCCTCACGCTCGCGCGCAGCCGTGCCATCGCCTCGCCGCTCGATCGCAGCCGTACCTGTGCAAGTGTGGCCGCAAGGAGGACGAGGAGGCCATTGAGCGACAGCGCGAAGGCCAGCCCGAAAGTCGCGGCAAGCGTGCCGGACAGAAGGTTGCCCAACGGCGCCAGTCCGATGAACAGCATGATGTAGAAGCCGATCACGCGGCCGCGCCAGCCGTCGTCGACGGACTGCTGCAGCAGCGTGTTGGTTGAAACCGACGTCGCCAGCACGGACCCGCCGACGATCGTGAGCAGCGGTATGGAGAGCCACAGCGAGCGTGAGAAGGCGAATAGCAGCAGTCCCCCGCCCGCAAGGAATGGCGCGACCTGGACCGCGCGCAGCTGCAGTCGGTGGCCCGATTGCATCGACAGGAGGACTGCCGAGGAAAGGGCTCCTGCTCCGGAGGCACTCAACAGCATTCCGACAGTGGCGGCATTCCCGTCGAAGAACCCGACGGCAATCGACGGCATCAGCTGGGTGAGCGGCAAGGCGCAAAGTGCCACCGTGGATGCGGTCGGCATCAGGTACTTTGCGACCGGGAGCGCCCAGAAATGGCGAAGCGTTCCGACCAGGTCCGCGCCGTCTGCGCCGGGTCCTGCGGCGCGCGGCGTATCCTTGAGGCGCATGGCGATGAGCGCGCCAATGATGGCGACGAAGCTCACCGCATTGAGCGTGAAGCACACTCCTTCCGAGAAGTGGCGCAAAAGCAGGCCGGCCATCGCTGGCCCTATGAGACGGCCGGAATTGAACATGACGGAGTTGAATCCGATGGCGCTCGGCAACAGGGCGCGATCCTCGACGATGGTTCCGATCAGCGATTGTCGCGTCGGCGCCTCGCAGGCGTTGGCGATGCCAATCAGCAGGGCGAGCGCGAGATAGATCTCGATCCGCGTCAGTCCCCAGAGTGTCACGGCGGCAAGGATGGAAGCGAGCACTCCGAGGCAGGCGTTGATGAGTATCAGCGTCCGCACGCGCGGGAGCCGGTCGATCAGATGGCCCGCGACGGGGGCGATGAAGAGATGGGGGATCTGAAGCAAGAATCCGGTCAGGCCGAGCAGAAACACCGAGCTTGTCAATCGGTAGACGAGCCAAGCCAGGGCGACCTGCTGCATCCAGCTCCCGAGCACGGAGATCGCTTGGCCAGCGGCAAAAACGCGAAAGCGCGGCTTCGAGAATGCGGGCGGCAGGAAGCGCTGAACCGGAGGCATGATGCGGCCTGGATTGTCTCTGCCGGGAACGTGGGCAAGTATTAAAGGAGCGGTGCAGGCACGCACCGGCCGAAGCGGCGCATCGACAGGCTTGCGGCGCCAGCCGGGCCCTGGCCCTCGCGCCGACGGAGGCGTTCACTGGGGTGCATGCGACATGACCAAGGCTCCGAAGAAGCAGACGAAGACGGGCAGACGCGTGGCGGTGATAACCGGCGCGGGGTCCGGGATCGGACTGGCCACGGCGGAACTCCTGCTCGAGGACGGCTGGTCCGTGGCGCTGATCGATCTCAATAAGAAATCGCTCGAAGAAGCAAGAGACAAGCATGGCAGATCGAAATCGGCTCGCTTCGTTGCTCTCGATGTCACGAGTGAAACCGCCGTCGAGCGCGCCGTGGCCGAGACCGTGGAGGCCTTCGGCGGACTGAACGGCGCCGTCAATTCCGCCGGCATCGCGGCAGATCGCCATTTGCTCGAAACGCCGGTCGACTTGTTCCGCAAAATCCTCGACGTGAATGTTGTCGGAACTTTTCTGGTTGGACGTGCGGCGGCCCGGGCCATGTTGGATCGTGGAGGCGGAGCCATCGTCAACATCGCGTCGATCTCGGGTCTGCGGGGATCGAAAGGTCGCTCGGCCTATGGCGCGTCGAAGGGGGCGGTGGTGACGCTCACGCAAGTGATGGCGAACGACCTTGCGCCGTTCGGCATCCGCGTCAATGCGGTCGCCCCTGGCCCGGTGGAGACACCGATGGTGAAGGCCATTCATACGCAGGCCGATCGGGATCTCTATCACCGGTTCATTCCCATGAGGCGCTATTCGCAGCCGTCCGAGATCGCCAGCGTCATTCGATTCCTGCTCGATGAGACCCAATCGAGCTACGTGACAGGGGAGATCATTGCCGTCGACGGCGGCTATCGCGGCGCCGGCATCATCACCGACCGCGAGTAGACCGCCCCGACCGCGTTCGCGGGCGATCGCGTCAGGATTCCGCCCAGGCTGCGACTTTGCGCAGAAAGGCGACGCACTTCTCGAGCTCCGCGATCTCGATGAACTCGTTCGGCTGATGCGCCTGGTCGATGCAGCCCGGCCCGCAAACGACGGTGGAGCAGCCGGCGGCCTGGAAGTGGCTGGCCTCCGTGCCGTAAGGAACCGCGAATGTCTCGTTCTGGCCGGCGAGCTTCAGCGCAAGCGTCGTCGCCTCTGATGCAGGGCCGGAGCTGAACGGCGGCAGGATGCCCAACGTCTGCGTTTCGATCTTGCAATCGGGATGGACGGCGCGCATCGCGGGCAGGAGCTCACGCTCCGCGTAGGCCTGTAGCTCGCGCGAAATCCCCAAGGCGTCCGTGCCCGGCAAGGCTCGCACACCCCAGGTGAACGTGCACTTGGGCGGGATGATGTTGTGGGCGATTCCGCCTTCGATGCCGCTGACCGTGATGCTGGCGTAGGGCGGGTCGAATCTGGGATCCGATTGACGCTCCTTGAGGCGCGCCTCGATTCTTCCAAGTTCGCCGATCAGGTCCGCGGCAATGCGAATGGCGCTCACTCCGAGCTGCGGCTTCGAGGAATGCGCGTCTTTGCCCGTCACCTCTGTTCGGAACCGATATCCGCCCTTGTGCGCATCGACGATGCTCATCCGGGTCGGCTCGCCGACGATGACGATGCGCGGTTTCGGGAGTGTCACGCCGAACTCTTCGATCATCGGCTTGACGCCCGTGCAGCCGACCTCCTCGTCGTAGGAAAGAACTATGTGGATCGGCACCCGCAGGTTCGCTTCGCGGGCTTTCAGCTCCGGCGCCAAGGCGAGGACACATGCGACGAATCCCTTCATGTCGCACGTCCCCCGACCGAACAGGCGACCGTCGCGCTCCACCATGCGGTAAGGGTCGCTGTCCCAGGGTTGCCCGGTGGTCGGAACCACGTCCATATGGCCGGAGAGCCCGATCCCGCCGGCCCCGGAAGGACCTATCGTCGCAAAAAGGCTCGCATGGGTCCCGTCCTCGGAGGGCACGAAGGTGCTCGTGACGCCGAATGATGCGAGGTAATCGCGCACCCACTCGGCCATTGGCAGATTGGACTTGCTGCTTGTCGTGTCGAAGCCAACCAGTCTGTCGAGGATCTCTACGACGGTCCTCGTTGTGGCCGTGACCGGCTGCGATCGCATGTCGAGCCTTCTCCTGGTGCCTCGCGCGATGGTCGCAGGCCGCAGCGCGCCGTTTCCCATCGGTCCGCCGCCGGCTCAGAGACCGGCCTCTGGCGTCAATTCATGGTCGCTTGGGCACGGCATAGTCAAGCCGGACATTCCGCGCCAGGGGCGAGCCGAATTGTGCTGATCGCAGAATGCCCTCGTTGCGAGCGAACACGTGCCAACGGATTCCCTCCCCAAGGCCGGCGTTCGCGCGCTTGCGGATCGCGGCGGTTCATGACACTGAGGATTTCGATCAGCGAATCTCTGGGTTCCCCCGGTTCTTCGGTTTCGGCCGTCTTGGCCTGCACGGAGCAAACCAATGCAATGGATCGTCTTGTGGATGCTTGGCATCGGCGCCAGCGTCGCCGCGCTCGTGCTGACGGCGGCCATGCGATTGCACTACGGACACATGGCGATCGCGGCCTTTGTCAGCATCCTGGTGGCCCTGGCGGCCGTCCGCGAGACTCGTGCAGCGTCCGTGAGTGCGGACCAGGCCAAGGTCGCCGGAGTAAGCCTTCGATACATGGGCTTCGTTTGGACCTGGGGAGCAATCGGATTGCTGGTCACCTACGCATTCCGCATCCTCACCTGGCGCGAGTGGATGAGCTTCTTCATCGCCTTCCTGCTCATGGCCGGCTTGACGCTGTTCCTGTCCGCCACGCTGACCAGGGATGCCGATGCCAACCGGTCCGATGTCACGATGCTGAAGGTGGCCCGTGGCTATTCCATATTCGTTCTCGTTGCGATGATCATCACCATGTTTGGCCTCGTCATCGACGGTAAGATGTGGCGGTTTGCAACCGAGGCCTGGCGGCGCGAGGGCTGGCAGGACTGGGCCGCCAACAATATCTTCTTCTTCGGGGCCTTGGCGCTCGCGGCTGTCGCCGCCAATGGATTGGCGCTGATGGGAAGAGTAAGAAGTTGATCACGGAGCCCTGCCCCGCGATCCTCCCGGTCACGGGATAGATAAGAAAATATGTCCGGACCGCTACCTTCACGTTGCGATGCCTCATGTTCGGCTTGATCGCCATCCTCACTGGGAGTGTCGCTGGCATGGTGACCGGCGGCGCATTGGCGAAGGTGTGGCTGGTCACGCTGTCGGCGGCGACGTTTGCGGTCGCACTCATCGGAATCGCGATTGCGATCAATCTGCCGTTTTGGCGTCGCGACGGTGAGCCCGATCCCGACGGACGAATCGCAACGGCGGCCTTTTGCAGGAACGCGCAGCTGATCGCCGCGGTCTACGGTTGGGGAGCGCTCGCGATGCAGCTCCTCTACACGACGCCGCTCACGGGCCTCAAGTGGCAGCACGGCTGGCAGTACGCTCTTCTCCTCCTCCTCTTCGCCCTCGCTTCATTTCACATCTCGCAGTCCCTCCGGGACCCCGAGGTACATGTGCGCCTGTCCTGGCTCGCCTGGGCCACGCCCATGAGCATAGCGACGGCAGTTCTGTCGGCAGCAGCCCTCATCTACCTTGTGATGTCGGGCAAATTGACCGTTCGGCGCGCAGACTGGGCTGCGAATCTCGTCTTCCTCTTCGGATGCCTGACACTCATGGTCCTGGCGGCCGTGACATTGCGCACGCATGAAAGGCTGACGCGTGGACGCTGATTGCGTCGCATGCTCGGCGAGCGGCCTCACAATCGCGTCAGTCGCCAGGTTACCGTCGTATCCCCGGCGGTCGTCGCGCGAAGAACAATCTGCTGCGAGTGCCGACCGCCGGCCCCTCGCCCATGGATAAATGTCGGCTCGAGCGACCCTTCGATACCGTCAGCCGCCAGCCGCCAGACCTTGCCGGTGAGTTCGATTTCGACCTCAACAGGCAACGCGGAGAGCAGTCGGGCCCGGCAGTCGGGAGCGAGATGAAAGCGGATCGCAAACGGCGCGTCACGTCGCAACCGGACGGGCGCCGGCCGGCCAGCCAGTCGATCCTCACCTGCAATCGACGTTCCATCTGCGGCGACCGTCACGGTGCGCGTATGAACGAGCTGATAGGCCGCAACATATCCGTCGTGGCTTCCCGTGATCGTGGAGCCGTCTGCCGAGGTGACGGTCCTGAATTGGACGCCGGACGGTCCGCTCAGCGCCGCCCGAGCAGCCGTCAGCCCCAGGTTGCGGTGAGTGACGAGGCGCGCTGACGAAATCCCGCCGAGCGTCAACGTGCTGTGGCCGGCCGTGGATCGCGCGGCTGCGATCTCGTCGAGCGGAGCGGACGCGGGAAAGCCGCAGTTCACGAGCAGCGCCGACCCGCCGTCGCTCACTTCGATGGAAAGGCACCCCGCTTGGGCAGAGCTGGAGTATTCGGCAGGGGGAGCGGGGCCGCAATCCATGAGGAGGACCAGATCTCCCGCAGCGATACGCGCATAGCGGCTTGCCTCGAGCGTTGAAAGGGCCCGTCGCGAATCCACCGAGAGGACCGTGGCGAGGGCGTCCACAGGCGTCGGTCCCATCCCGTTGAAGCATCCGAGCGAGCCGTCGCCGAGCCGCATGGCGCGAAGAAAGCCGACCATCTGGTCAATCTTGGTCACAAGCGCGCCGGGCGGATTGCGTTCCCGCGCCAGGTAGCAGCGGCGCAAGGGCAGCAGGTCGAGAAGAAGCTCCAGGATCACTCGGGGATTGCGACTGACGTGACCGCCGTCGGAAAGAACCTGGGTGTCGAGCTCGGACAGGAACCTGCGCTCCGTTTCGGCGATGTCATTTTCCCGTCCGGCGATGCTGAGGTCCGCCAGCAGCGTGGCGATCGTCGCGAGCAGGGTCGCGGTTCCGGGTGGTGCTTCATAGCGGCGTATGTCGAGTTCGCGAAGCTGGCTCGCGAGGCTGCGCATGAAAGTCGTGAACCGCGACGGTTCCGCCCCTTCAAGGATGAGGCTCGAATGCGACAGCCACGAGATGACTCTCCGGGCTGCGACGGCAAGTTCATGCGCTTCCGAGTCGGCCGGGGCGGGTCGCGCGATCCAGTCGAGGACGAGCTCGGCGGCCAGCGCCTGGCCCCTGTCGCCTGCGGCTGTGAGATGGTTCAGCCAGCCGAAACCGTGCAGCTCTCGCAGCCAATCCTGGTTCGCCCGTGTGATCGCGAACGGTGACGCGCCGCCGAGCTCAACAATGTGCCCGGCAAGCACCATGAGGCCGCAGTCGAATTCATTCGCGAAATGCGGATCCGGCGTGCGCAGGTCGGACGGCACCAGAATAATTTCGTCGCATCGTTGTGGCCGCAGCAGAAGCCCGGCAAGAGGCGTTCGCAGCACCCGCGCCCGTCGACGCTGGAGGAACGTGCGGGAAGCGGTGCGGAAAAGCCGCCAGCGTGCCTTCAGCGTTGACGCAGTCATCCGTCGCTTGCGTTGTTCCCGGTTGGTCGGGGCTGACCGCAGAGCCGTCGGCCCCAAAGTACTTGGCGGACTCGCTTAGCGAAGGCGTCGCCTCATCACAAGGCGCAAGGCCCATTCCGCCGTGTAACACGTCTTCCGCCCGTCCCTCAGGCGGAAGTGCGGCGCAGGCGTGCGGCAAAGAAGCCGTCCATGCCCCTGTTCGACGTCGCCGGCCCTGCTGCGTGAAACGGAAGGGTGCGCAGCTCACCGGCTTCGGTCAACCACTCCCCATGACCCGAGACTTCGCCGGTCAGGATCGGATCGCGGACGAACTCCGGACGCGCAGAAAGGAACGGGACAATCTGTTCGGGGCCCTCCTCGGGCTCCAGCGAGCAGGTGCAGAAGATCAATCGTCCGCCGGGTTTCACCCACCGCGCCGCGCGAGACAACAGCTCGGACTGCAGGCGCGCGAGCTCGCTGAGATCGCCAGGAGACTTTAGATGCAGCAGGTCGGGGTGGCGGCGGATGGTGCCTGTGGCGGTGCAGGGAGCATCGAGGAGAACGATGTCGAACTCGACGCTCGGCGTCCAGCTGCGCACGTCGGCGGTAATCACCGCAACTGCGGACTGCAGCCGCAATCGCTGCAGGTTGGCTTCAAGCCTGCGCACTCTTGCGGGCGAACGATCGACCGCCGTCACGTGCGCCCCCGCCGCCGCCAGCCAGGCAGTCTTGCCGCCGGGCGCCGCGCACAGATCGGCAACTTGCAGACCGGCGACGTTGCCGAGCAATCTCGCGGGCAGTGCGGCAGCGGCATCCTGAACCCACCACTCCCCCTCCGCGTAGCCGGGCAGGTCTTCGACACGAGACGGCTCCGGGAGCCGCACGCTGCCGGTATCCAGAACCTGGCCGCTAAGTCGCTCGGCCCATTGCTCGGGGTTGCCTTTCACCGTGAGGTCGAGCGGCGCCTCGGTGAGGCTGGCCCGTGCAATCGCTTCCGCCGTTGCGCGCCCATAGTGTTCGACCCAGCGCGCCCACTGCCAGTCGGGGATGTCGATCCGCGGCCAGTCGACCTCGGACAGGTAATTCGGCCCATCGCGAGCGACCTTCCGAAGCACCGCGTTGACGAGACCGCCAAAGCGGGCCGTCGCTCGGTCGCTGCGGCACTGCTCCACGGCCAGATTGAGCACCGCGTGAGCCGGCGTTCCAACAAGCAGCAATTGCGCCGCTGACGCCAGCAAGACGAGATGTGCACGCACGGCCGTCGCCGGCAGCGGCCTGTTGAGGAAGCGGCCAATGACCGCGGACAGTGATCCGTAACGTCGGAGCGTCGTGGCAGCGACGAGGCGCGCGAAGCCGCGATCCCGGGAGGACAGATCGCGAAACCGCGCCGTGCCCGCGAGGCGAATCTGCGCCTCGTCCATGGTCTGCCTGCCGACAATGACCGCCTCGAGGAGCGCCAACGCAAGCTGCCGGGACAAGAGCCCCGGCGGCGACGCTTGTGCGCTCTTTCCCTCGGCCGTTGCGCGAATACCCTGTGGACGCCTGGGTCGTGAAGGACGGCCGCCGTTCCGATTGCGCCCTGCGTCCGCCATCAGCGCCAGGTCCGCCGGGGCTGCAGGATGCTCGGCCTTGGCCGTTCTGCGCCATCGGCTATCGCTTGAATCCCCATTTCGGCGGCCAGTTTCTTCAGCTCGGCAATGCGATTCTCGGTGCGCGGGTGGGTCAGAAACAGATTGTCCATGCCGCCGCCGGCCAGCGGGTTGATGATGAAAAGATGTGCCATCGCCGGCATCTCGGCGATGGCAGGATTCGGGATCTGCCTGACGTACTCCTCGATCCGCGCCAGGGCCGAAGCCAGCCAGAGCGGATTGCCGCAGATCATGCCGCCGAGCCGGTCGGCCTGGTATTCGCGGGAGCGGCTGATCGCCGTCTGCACCAGCATCGCGGCGAAGGGCGCCAGCAGCACGGCTGCAAGAGTGGTCAATCGCCCGTGTCGGTCGCTCGAAGGCCGGCCGCCGAAAATGGCGCTGAACTGGAGCCACTGCGCAATCATGGAGATCGCCCCCGCAAGCGTTGCCGCGACGGTCATGGTCAGCGTGTCGCGGTTCTTGATGTGAGCGAGCTCGTGCGCCATGACGCCGGCGACTTCTTCTGGCGACAGCAGTTCCAATAGACCCGTCGACGCGCACACCGCTCCGCGCTCCGGATTGCGGCCCGTGGCGAAGGCGTTTGGCTGGGCGGCGCTCGTGACATACACTTTCGGCATTGGCAGTTCCGCCCGGCGCGCAAGTTCGGCCACCATCGCATGGAGCTGGCCGCCAGTCTCTGCGTTGACCTCATGCGCATTCTGCATGCGCAGGACAATCTGGTCCGACTTCCAGTACGCAAAGCCATTCAGCGCTGCGGAGAGGATTAGGGCGGCGAGAAGTCCGGTCTGACCCCCAATGAGGCCGCCAAGGGCGGTGAACAATCCGGCCATGATCGCCAAGAGCAAGCCGGTTTTGGCAAAGTTCATGGGCATGTGCGACCCTGCGGCTGTCGCTCCCTGTCGCAGTGATGGAGCCGCGGGACGTCCATTCGCTGATCGCGGTGGACCGGACTTCTGATATGCACGGATCCGGCGGCGGCCCACTTCCATATGCGATGCGTTGCGCCATATACAAGGTGGCGCGAGGGTGTGCGGCGATGGAAGGCAATCCATGAGTGGCCAAGATTCGCAGGAGACAAAGGGCGCGGACGGTCGGATCGAGTCCCCGCGGGCGCTCTCGCCGGCGGCGCAACGGGCGCTGGCGGAGGCTGAGGAGCGCCGCCGAAGGAGCGGCGAGCGTCCCCCGCCGCCCCGGGAAGTCGGAGGCCGGGAGGGGCCGGACCCCGTGCGGTACGGCGATTGGGAGAACGGAGGCATTGCTTCGGACTTCTGAGCGGTCGGTCGATACCGCGTCGCCGGTTGCCCGGCAGAGGTGGGAACGGCAGCCCGTCTCCGCTCGTTTCAGATCGGCACGCCGAGGACCGGACCCGCAGTTTGGGATGGTTT
>CAYWBX010000026.1:0-13305 GCA_964456015.1 uncultured Hyphomicrobiaceae bacterium
AACCAGCACGTTCCCACCATCACCCCGCCCGCAGCGAGAACGCGCAACGCCGTCCGCGCATTTGCCCGCGTGAGAAGCCCGCGTGGCAGAAGGTAAATGCCGACGAGCACCATGATCGCTTCCGTGCAAGCAAAGCGGAGCGCGCTTCCGATTGCGCCGTTGCCGAAGGAATTGTGCGCCCAGGGCACAAGCGCAAGGCTCAAGGGGAATGCGAGCACCACGCAGACAAACATTGCGAGAGTCCATTGATTGGCGCGCCCGGTTGCAAGCAGATAGCGCCCTAAGATCGTCGCGACGAAGGTCAATGCGAGTGTGGCCCCCAGGATGCGGAGCACGGGGGCGCTCTCCGGGAATTTCGAGGCATAGAGCAGATGAACGACTTGATCGGAGACGATCATCAGCCCGAATCCAATCGGAACGCCGGCAATCAGGACCAAGTCCAGGCTCTTGCGCAGCACGCGCGCCGCCTCGTCCCCTTTTTGCCCCGAGTCTCGAGAGAGCGCAGGGAAGATCGCCGTGGCAAAGACATTGGGAACAACCATGAAAGTCATGGCGAGCGTCGCGGCGACGCCGTACCATCCAACCACCCGCTCCTCGACCAGGGCCGACATGATGAGCTTGTCCGTTTCGCCGTAAAGCATCAGGACGAGCGAGCTCAAGGCGTATGGAACGCTCTTGATCAGCATTTCGCGGGAGAGCGCATTGCTCCACGTCAGTCTGATCGGGATGCGCTGGCGAAGCAGCGCGAGTTGCACGACGACGCCGAGCAGTCCCGACGCGGCGGCAAGCATGGCAATCTCGTTCACGCCGAAACGCATCGCCATGAGAATGAGGCTTCCGCTGACGAGAAAGACTTTGGCAAGAATTTCGACGAGCGCGACATACTGCATGATCTCCAGGCCCTGAAAGACGGCACTGAAAATCAGGCCCGTATGCGCAAAGGGCACGCCGCAGGCCACGATCCAGATCAGCGTCGTGACCTCCGCCGGATAGCCCATGAGATGGCTGTAAAGAGCCACGGGAATGCAGCAGAGAAGAAAGATTACGTAGCGCTGCAGCAAGGCCGTGCCCAGATACGTTGCGGCCTTCTCCGGCGACCTGGCGATCTCCTTGGTCAGATACGTCGGCACGCCGCTGCTGATGATGCCGGTCAGAACCGCCCAGATCGCCATGGCGATCGCGTATCTGCCCATGTTCTCAGCGCCGAGGTAACGCGGCAGATAGATCACCCAGATCAGACCGAGCACCCAGCTGACGATCTGTCCAATGAACAGGAACCTGACGTTGTCGACGATCCGCAATCTGGATCTGTGCATGAGAAGACCGTCGTCCACCGTTTGGGCAGCACGGATTTTCCGATCGGCTGCTCTCCCCGTCGGGCCATGCCGTCATGATCCGTCCTGGCGGTCGAGCGGAGCTTCGAGCAAGGGTCGCGGGATCAGGGCGCCATTCAGGAGCGACGACGCGAAAAGTCAAGGCGACAACTGGGACCGACGGCAATGGAGTTAACGACGTCCTGTTTGACGCCATTGTCGGTGCCGGCGCATCTGGCGTGACGCAGGGCCTCGATCCCGCCTGGGATGGGCGCCTGAGGGACCGCTCTTCGCAGCCGCGCCAACTGCGGCGTCGTCGTGCCCTTCGACCGCAGGGCGAATGCGGTGTGAGTCTCCACAACGGCATTCATCCGGGACGACCGCAGATCGAACCTCGTCCCGTCGAGCGGCTGCGATCGAGCGTTGCAACCATCCCTGTGACAATCATCTCGCGCCATCAGGCATGCGCGGCTCATGCCGGAGCCGCCGCCTCGCTTGCGCGATTGGGAGTGCAAGCGGACCTACCGTCGATAGCGGCGCTGGACGATCAGGTTGGCGATGGCCGTCAGGACAAGGGTCGCCGTCATCAGGATGAAGGCGATGGCCGCGCCGAAGGGCCAGTTGTTGAGTTGGAACTGACCGTAGACGAGCGGGCCCATCATCTTGAATTTCGGGCCGCCGAGCAGAACCGGCGTCGCATAGGCATTCATGCCCAGAATGAACGTAAGGATCGTGCCGGCGATGATGCCCGGCAGCGCGAGTGGCCAGAGCACCCGCCGGAACATGGCGAGCGGTCCCGCGCCGAGCGAGAACGCGGCCTCTTCGACATTGCGCGGAATGCCCTCGATCACGCTCTGCAGGGTCAGCACCATGTAGGGCAGATTGACCGCGATGATGCCGACAATGACGGCGCCCTCCGTGAACATGATCTGCAGCGGTTCGCTGATGATGCCGATTTTCATCAGCGTGACGTTGAGGAACCCCTTGGGCCCGAACAGCGTCATCCAGCCCGCCGCGCGCACCGCGTTGCCGACGAAAAGCGGCAGCACGATGAGCATGATGAGGACATTCTTGAAGCGTGTCTCGGTGCGGGCGAGCACATAGGCCAGTGGAAAGCCCAAGAGGAGGCAGATCGCCGTGCAGATCAGCGCGACCCTCAGGGTGGTGAAGAAGATGTTGGTGTAGAACGGGTCGGTGAAGAAGCGGACATAGTTCTCAACGGTGAAGGCTTCGACCATCATCACGCGCGGGCGGAACTGGTTGAAGCTGTAGCGGAAGAGAATGGCGATCGGCAGGAGCAAGCCGAGCACGACGACGAAGGTCGCCGGGCCGATCAGGGCTCCTGCCGAAAGAATTGAGCCGCCTCGCTCTTCGCGGGATGATGCAACTCTGATCTGCGCTGCCGAGGCCGCCGTCGCCATGATGCCAAACCGGGATCTGAAGAACTCAGCTCTTGAGCTCCTTGTCCCACCAGTCCTTCAGCGCGACGTCGTTCTTGTTCATGTAGTCATAATCGAGGTCGACCAGCTTCTTGATCTCGTCGGGCGTAAAGCCGATGCGTGCATTGAGATCGGGGGCGACGACGGCATTCGTGACCGTCGGGTTGTAGCCCATGTCGATGGCGAAGGCCTCCTGCGCACTCTTCTCGAGCATGGCGTCGAGGTAGGCGTAGCCGCCCTCTTTGTTCGGCGCATTCTTCGGAATGACGAAGCCGGAGACGTAGGCGAGCGCGCCCTCGGTCGGCGTGATGGCTTTGACGTTGATGCCGGCGTTCTGCCACTGCACGACCCGCGCCTTCCACATCACGCCGACGCCGAACTCGTCCGCCTTGAGCCCCTGAGCAAAGGCTTCATTGGTCGGATAAATGCGCATTCCGGCCTTCTTGCACTCAAGCAGAAGCTTCTTACCCGGCTCGAGATCGCCGACCTTGCCGCCTGCTGCCAGCGCGGCGCAGACCAGCGTGTACTGATACTGGATGTCGATGATGGCAAGCTTGTTTCCGTGCTTGGGATCGAAGGTGTCCTTGTAGCTCTTGGGCGCTTCTTTCACGACCTTGTCGTTCTGGACGACGACCTTGCCGGAGTAGATGTGGCCGACGCCATAGGGGTACTTCATCGACGGCAGCAGGTTCGGCGCATTCTTGAGCTTGCCGTAGTCGATGATGTCGATCACGCCGGCATCGTGCATTTGGAACATGTTGACGGCCGAGAGGCCCTGCACGTCGGTGGTGCCGCGCGGCAGTCGCTTTTCCGCGAGCATCTTGGATCGGCGTTGCGGATCGCCGGCCTGGTCCTGGACGACCTCCCATCCCTTCGCAATGAGATGGGGTTGTTCGACGTTCTTGGTGAGTAGACGCGCATAGTCGCCGCCCCACGTGCCGACGACGATCTTGCCCTTGCTCTGCGCGAGGGCGTCCCTCGGTGATGCGAACGCGGCAGCTCCCGCGAAGCCCGCCGTTGCCTGCAGCACGGTGCGACGTGTCAGCAATGCACGAGTGGATTTCGTCATAGGCACCCTCCTTTCATTTTTGCCTCGGGATCGAGGCGTTCAGGTAATAGGTAAATCGCGTTCCGGATCATGACACAGACACGGTCCCTGGTCTGGCATGATCTTCAAAGAGGGCTCCCGAATCCGCCGACCAGCCGACCTCGACCTTATCTCCGGCCTTGAGCGTGGGGGCCTCGGATCGGTTCGTCGTCTGGATGACGACCCTCTCGTTGGGCGACAGACGTACGTGCACGTCGATGCTGGCGCCCAGGTAGGATACGAACTCGACGATGCCGGGGAGGACGTTGTCCGGTCGCGCGCCGCCGGTCTCGAGAATGGCGAGACGTTCGGGCCTGAGCGCGAGCGCGGCCGGTCCTGGGGTTCCGCCCGAGCAGCGGATGATAAGGCCGCCGGCGCTGCGGAACCTGTTCGGAGCTTCGACGACGCCCTCCAGGAAGGTCGATCGGCCGACGAATCCGGCGACGAAGCGATCGGCGGGGCGCTCGTAGAGATCCTGTTGCGTACCGACCTGGCGCACCTCGCCCTCGTTCATGACGACCAGTCGGTCGGCCATAGTGAGCGCCTCCTCCTGGTCGTGGGTGACCATGATCGTGGTAAGGCCGAGCTGGCGCTGGAGCTCGCGGATCTCGATGCGCACCTCCTGTCGCAGTTTGGCATCGAGGTTGGAAAGCGGCTCGTCGAGAAGCAGCACGTCCGGCTTGAAGACGAGGGCCCGGGCGAGCGCGACGCGCTGTTGCTGGCCACCCGAGAGCTGGCGCGGCAACCGGTCGCCGAGGCTTTCGAGGCGAACCAGTCGCAAGGCCTCCGCGACCCGGGTTGCGATCTCAGGAGCCGGCACCTTGCGCATCTCAAGCCCGAAAGCCACGTTCTCTGCGGCCGAAAGGTGAGGAAAGAGCGCATAGCTCTGGAAGACGAGGCCTGCGTTGCGGTGCCACGGCGGCAGGTCAGTGACGTCGCGCCCGCCCAGGATGACGCGGCCGGCGGTCGGTTCGATGAAACCCGCCACCATGCGCAACGTCGTGGTCTTGCCGCAACCCGACGGGCCGAGCAGGACAAGAAACTCACCCTCCTCGATCCTGAGCGTGACGTTGCGCACGGCGTGGAAGTCGCCGTAACGTTTCGTCAACCGGTCGAGCTCGAGACGCGCCATCAAACAACCCGCGAGATCTTCACAAACCGATCCGTTATCAGCATCGCGCCGCCGATGAGCACGATCTGGAGCACCGAGACGGCGGCGATGGTCGGGTCGATCTTCCATTCAAGATACTGGAGGATTGCGATCGGCAGCGTGGTTCGGCCGGGCCCCACGAGAAACAGGCTCATCTCGAGATTGCCGAACGAGGAAACGAAGCCGAAGAGAGCTGCGGCGACGACGCCGGGCAGGATCGCCGGCACGGTGATGCGGCGGAACGTCACCCAGCGGTTGGCCCCGAGGCTTTGCGCCGCTTCTTCGATCGAGCGGTCGAGCCCTGCGAGGCTTGCCGTGACGAGACGGACCGTCCAAGGGATGACGACGAGCACATGCCCTGCCACGAGGCCGCCGAGTGACCCGAGGATCGGCAGGCCGGTGTGGATCTCGGCTTCGACGTGAAAGACGTATAGAGCCATGCCGAGGACGATGCCCGGGACCACCAGCGGCAGCAGCAACAGGCTGTTCAGGGCCTCGCGCCCTGCGAAGCGGAAGCGCGACAGACACAAGGCCGCCGGAACGCCGAGCGACAGGCCGATCAAAGTTGCCACGACGCCGACCTGAAGGCTGAGGAGAAAGCCCGAGATGAAGCGATCGTTGCCGGCGATCGCCGCGAACCACCGCAGCGAATAGCCCTCGGGCGGGAACGACGGGATTTCCTGGGCAAAGAAGGCGAGCCACGTCACGAACACAAGAGGCGTCAGGATGTAGCCGAGCCCGATCGTCGCCATGGCATTGAGCGCGAAACGGCCGATCCGACGGGACAGGATCGTGCCGCTGAACTTGCTGCCGATCGGGCGAGCGACCGATTGCGCCATCAGCTGTGGCTCCTTCAAGAATTCATCGCGACAGACGATTACGGTAGAGCCGGCCGCCCTTCAGGATGGCGCCGATGTGCTCGCCTTGCCCTTCGAGCACCGACAGGTCCCGCAGCGGATCGCCCTCGACAACGATGATATCGGCAAAGGCCCCCGGGGCAAGCGTG
The DNA here is from genome assembly GCA_964456015.1 of uncultured Hyphomicrobiaceae bacterium. GTDB lineage: Bacteria > Pseudomonadota > Alphaproteobacteria > Rhizobiales > Hyphomicrobiaceae. Next base: position 5,996 of record CAYWBX010000026.1, read on the forward strand.
CCGAGCAGACCCTCTTGGCGCAACACTTGCGCGCCGATCGTGGTTGCCGACCGGATGATCTCGATCGGCGAGACCACCTCCCGGCGCAGCCGGAACTCGCGCGACTGCTCCCAGTGCAGCTCGCCGAGCAGGTCGCTGCCGAAGGCGACCGGAACGCCGTGGCGTTTGCAGATGTCGAGCGACCTGAGCCCGCCGTCGATGACGAGATCGTTCTTGGCGAGGCTTTCGGCGGTCATGCCGAACTCGCGCGCACGATCTTTCATGGCGTAGTACGCAACGAGGTTGGCGACGAGGAACATGCCCTTTTCGGCCATCAGCCGCGCCGCCGCATCGTCGACCAGGTTGCCGTGCTCGATGGTGCGCACGCCATGGCGCGCGGCGCGGACGATCGCCTCCGGCGAATAGGCATGAGCGCACACGTAGCGGCCGAACGCCTTCGCCTCCTCGACGGCGGCGTCCACCTCGGCGGGTGAGAATTGCAGGCTGTCGAGCGGATCATAGGGTGACGCGACGCCGCCCGACATCATGATCTTGACGTGGTCGGCACCCTGCCGCATCTGCTCGCGCGCCGCCTTGCGCACCTCGTCGGCACCGTCGGCGGCGGCCGACTTGAACTGGAGACCATCGCAGCAGATGCACGCGCCCCTCGTATCCGTGCGTCGTCGGCTGTCGGCGTGACCGCCGGTCGGCCCGATCGACTTGCCGGCGATGAAGAGACGCGGCCCCGCGATGAGCCCCTGCTCCACGGCCGACTTCATGCCCCAGTCGCATCCACCGGTGTCGCGCACTGTCGTGAAGCCGCGGTCGAGCATGGCCCTGAGGCGGATCGAGGCGCGCGCCGTAAGTAGGGTCAGCGGCATCGCCTCCAGGAACCGGATGTTGACCTCGGAGTGCATGACATGTACGTGGCAGTCGATGAGGCCGGGCATGACTGTATGACCGCCACAATCGAGCACGTCGGCCGATGGCGACGTGATCGGTCGCAACGACACCTCTCGAATGCGATCATTCTCGATGAGGATCTCGTAGCCGCCGCGGAGCTCGCCGTGGGCCGGCTCGAGCATCCGGAAGTTCCTGAGGAGAAGCGGGGCCATCGGCGTCAGCTCCCTTCCTGAAGCAGCCGCAGCGTCACGGCGTCGGGCTTGCCGCCGAAGAATCTCTTGATGACGTCACGAAAGACGGCGTTGTCGGCCGTCGCCTCTGCGAACAGCGTCATCGACGAATTGAGCTTGAGGTTGTCGGGATACGACAGGATCTCCTCGATATCGCGCGCACCGGTCTCGAGCAGAAGGGTGGCGCATTCGCGCAGTCGCGGCCCGAGGACCGGGTGGGCAAGATAGGCCCGCGCCTCCGCCAGCGAGGAAATGCCGAAGTGCTTGGCGGTGGCGCTGTGACCAAGCGCGGCGAGCTGCGGAAAGATGAACCAGATCCAGTGGCTCTCCTTGCGTCCGCGTCGCAATTCCGCGAGAACGCTCGCGTAGACCGGTGCCTGAGCCGTGACGAACCGCGCCAGATCGTATGGATCGTCGACAGCCGCCATCACGCACACCTAGCCGAGCCGGTTCTTGTAGATCTTTCCGCCCTTCATGATGAGCGAGAGATGCTTGCCTTGGTCTTGAAAGAGGCCGAGGTCCTTGAGCGGATTGCCGTCGACGACGATGAGGTCGGCATAGGCGCCCGGCCTGACGCAGCCGAGCTTGCCTTCCTGCCGCACGACTTTCGCACCAATGAGCGTCGCGGCGCGAATGATCTCGAGCGGCGATTGCACCTCCGAGCGATGCAGGAACTCGCGGCTCTGCGCCACCTGAAGCTGGCCGAGCAGATCGGTGCCATAGGCGACCGGAACGCCGGCGCGCTTACAGATCTCGAGCGATCTGAGGCCGCCGTCGATGACGAGCTCATTCTTTTCGAGCATCTCGGCCGTCATGCCGAAGGTCTTGGCCTTCTCGCGCATCTCGTAATAGGTGACGAGGTTGGCGATGAGAAACATGTCCTTCGACGCCATCAGCCGTGCCGAGGCCTCGTCGATCAGATTGCCGTGCTCGATGGTGCGCACACCGCCGTTCGCGGCTCGCGTGATGGCCTCGGGCGTGTAGGCGTGCGCGCACACATAGCGGCCGAAGGCGTGCGCCTCTTCGACGGCGGCCGCGACCTCGGACATCGAGAACTGGATGCTGTCGAGGGGGTCGTAGGGCGAGGCGACGCCGCCCGACATCATGATCTTGATCTGGTCGGCGCCTTGCCGCATCTGCTCGCGCGCCGAGCGGCGGACGTTGTCGGCACCGTCCGAGACCTCCATCGTGAAGCGCAGGGCGTTGCAGCAGTAGCAGCCGCCGCCTGCGTCCGTGCGCCGGCGGCCGTCGCTGTGGCCGCCCGTCGGGCCGATGGCGCGGCCGGCGATGAAGAGACGAGGACCCGGGACGAGGCCCTGATCGACGGCCGCCTTGATGCCCCAGTCGGCGCCGCCCGTGTCGCGCACGGTCGTAAAGCCGCGATCGAGCATCGCACGCATGAGGTCGATGGCCCTCGCGGTCATCAGCGTCAGCGGCACGTTCTCAAGCTGACGGATGTAGACCTCGGAGAGCGTCACGTGGACGTGCGAATCGATGAGGCCCGGCATGAGTGTGCGCCGTCCACAATCGATCACGGCCGCGTTCGCCGCCTTGATCGGGCGATCCGAGACTTCCTTGATGCGATCGCCCTCGATGAGGAGTTCGTGTCCGTCGAGCAGCTCGTCCTTTTCGGGATCGAGCAGCGCAAGGTTTCGCAACAGCACCTGCGTCATTCTGGTCCTCCGCGCGGCGGGTCCGCTCAGCTTCGGTCGCCGGCTCGCGGCCTGTCAACTTGCATGTCAGCCTGCAGGTGCCTGAAATCTCGTCGGCTTGCCGGGACGTAAGACGCCGGTGCTCGATGGCGTCGGCCCTGGGGCGCGTCGGTTGCGGGTGGGCTCCTGTCAAGCCCTCAGGTGCCGGTCCCAACTTGGCGGGTCGCCGAAGCGGCGGCTGAGAAAGTCGACGAAGAGGCGGGTCTTTGCGGCCAGATAGCGACCCGGGACGTAGAGCGCAAAAATTCCGAGCGCGGCCGGCGGCGCATCGGCGAGGACGATGCGCAATCGGCCCGCCCTGAGGTCGTCGCCGACGATGAAAGTCGGCAGGCTGGCGATGCCCTGACCGGCCTTCGCGGCCTCTGCAAGGACGTCGCCGTTATTGGAGCAGAGCACAGAGCGAATGGGTACTGTCACCGTTTCGCCGCCGCGCACGAGCTGCCAACGCTGCAACGCTATCGTGTGGCCGAAGGTCAGGCAGCGGTGTCCCGCGACCTCCTCGGGCGTCTGCGGCTCCCCGTGGCGGTCCAGGTAATCCGGCGAGGCGACCAGGACGCGGCGGGCAGGGGCGAGCCTGCGCGCAATGAGGCTCGAATCGGCGAGGTCGGCAATGCGGATGGTGACGTCGGCCCCTTCCTCGATAGGATCGATGAAGCGGTCATTCAGCGAAAGCTCGACCTTGAGGTCGGGATGGAGCGCCAGGAAGCCGGCGACGGCGGACCCGAGATGGCGGATGCCGAACGACATCGGCGCGTTGACCCTGAGAATGCCCTTCGGCTCCTCGTGCAGGCGCGAGACCTGCAGCTCCGTTTCTTCGACGGCGGCGAGAATGTCGAGACAGCGATCGTAGTAGGCGCGCCCGGCTTCGGTCGGGGTCACACGCCGCGTGGTGCGGTCGAGCAGACGGGCACCCAGGAGCGCCTCGAGCTCCATCACCGCCTTCGAGACCGCGGATCGCGTCAGACCGAGCGTGCGTCCGGCCTCCGCGAAACTCCCGAGCGACACCACCCGGGCAAAGACCTGCATGGCGGCAAGCTTGTCCATCAGATTGGTTCCGAATTGGAAACAAACTGGCCAGAATTTGATAGATTGTTCCTTTGATCTCGTCAAACTATGTCCCGAGCCAGCCGCGATCCGGGGCTGCCCGGCCGCGCTATCGATGGAGACACTGCATGACCCTCACCCTGCGCAAGGCTGCCGATCGCGGTCGCGCCAATTTCGGCTGGCTCGACAGCCGGCACACCTTCTCTTTCGGCCATTATCACGACCCGCGCCACATGGGGTTCGGCGCGCTGCGCGTGATCAACGACGATCGCGTCGCGCCTGGTGGCGGTTTCCCGCCCCACCCGCACCGTGACATGGAAATCGTTTCCTACGTGCTGAGCGGCGCGCTCGAGCACAAGGACAGCCTCGGAACCGGTTCGGTGATCCGCCCGGGGGACGTCCAGCGAATGTCGGCCGGGACCGGCATCCAGCACAGCGAGTTCAACGCCTCGATCAGCGATCCGGTCCATTTTCTCCAGATTTGGATCGTGCCCGAGCGGCGAGGCCTGCCGCCGGGCTACGAGCAGAAGACCTTTCCCGACAGCGACAAACGGGGGCGGTTGCGTCTCATCGGCTCGCGCGATGGCCGCGAGGGGTCGGTCACCATTCATCAGGACGTGGCCCTCTACGCGACGCTGCTCGATGGTCGGCAGGCCGTGTCGCATCACCTCGAACCCGGTCGCAATGCCTGGGTGCACGTGGCGCGGGGCGGGGTCTCGCTCAACGGAGAGAAGCTCGAGGAGGGCGACGGGGTCGCGGTCCGAGGACCCGCCACGCTCCGTCTCGACGCTGGCGCAGCGGCCGAGGTTCTGCTGTTCGATCTTGCGGCCTGACGGCGCGGCGTGGCGGCATGTCAGATCGCGGGGCGATGCCGCTCGTCGGAACCGGCCCGATTGGTCCGGACCCCGCCCTGAGGCATCTGACCCGGCTTCGCACCTATCGCCGGCGGCCCTCGATGCGGACGAGAACGTCGGTGATCGGGTCTTCGATCCAGGCTTGGGTCGCGAAGTTGGCGTGGGTGGACTGCGGGGGCGCCGGAAGGAAGACGACGTCGCGCGGCTTGAGGACGGGCGGCAGTCGCTCGAGAACCTGCACCTGCCGGTCGAGGAGCGCGTGGCGGATGTCGTTGTGCCGATCCGCTGTGGACCGGGTGAAGCTGCTGACCAGAAAGCCCGCATCCCTCGACTCGAGCCAGGCGGTGAACTTGTCGAGGTCGCCATAGAGCGCATCGAGCAGAAGCGTGCCCATGATCCGCTCGTGCGGCGCATGATGCAGAACGTACGCCAGCGGATGATACCCGCCGCTGTACGCGACAAGGACGATCGGGAGCTCGCGGAAGAAGCGCTGCGACCGGTTCGATCCGACAAGGCGCGCCAGCGCGCGGGATGCCTCGTCGAGAAATGCGCTGAAGGCCCCCTGCAGCCAGAACTGGCCGGCGCTCGAATCGTAGGCGTCGCTCGCAAACTGCGGTGCGACCAGCACGCTGTTGAGACCGGCGCCTGCGACCTGGCGCGGCACCTGCTGACGCGCGATGACGTCCCGCTCGAGCATCGCAAGATTGCCGTGGAAGTAGACGACCATGATACCGGCGCGGCCGACCATGAAGCCCGGTGGCACATCGAGCAGGACACGCTGATCGCTGTAAGTCTCATCGGCCCAATAGGTCTCGCCCGCGCGGGCGGAATAACGGCCGATCCGATCCTCGGTCACGACGTCGAGAAAGGGTTTGCCAGTGGACGGCACGATGCCCTCGTAGGGAAAGGGCGAGGTCTTGAACGGCACCAGCGCGCGGATGCCGCGCTCGAGCCGGCGAGCTTTTGAGGCGTCCGACTTGCCCGAGCCAGAACGCGGGTGATGGCTTGAGGAGCCTTGCGATTGACTTATCGCCTCGGTGCTGGTGAGGCCGACGCAGAAGGCCGCCGACAGGCTCGCGGAGATCATTTCGCGCCGTGAACGGGCTCGTGACCGTCGCTTCATTGCGCAGGGCCTGCCAAGAATGTCCCGGAAGGAGGCGGCACCGTCTCACGGCCACGGATGCCTGACAAGGCCGCTATAGTGTCCGGCTTCCGGCTCAGGGAGGAGCGTGGCTGGATCATGGCGCAGCCGCAGTGCGGCGACAAAGTGAAGGCCTGCGAGAGGGTCTGACGTCATTGTTCTTGTTCGCAGGAACGACGGCGATCACGACCGGTGGGTCGGGTCCAAGGTGCCGACCAAGACCAGCCGGCTCACATTCGCGAAGCAGTCAACGGCGAACGGCGAAAAGCGCTACGGTTGACAATATACAATTCTTGGAATCGCACTCACACAGACGCTTATCCAGCCTTCCATCGTCCGATGATTGCGCTCCGCGGCGTCGGACGCTGCAAGTGGGAGCGGCTGTTGCGGAGCGACATCGCGGCAAGCCGGGGCTTGAGCCCTGGCTGTCCGGCGCCGCCCGCTCCCTCGGGCCAAGCTCGCGTCGCCGGCGCCGCTGTCGGAGTTGGCATCGGAATTGCGGGTGCTCGCGTACGTGCCGTCGGCGTATCCCGCCGGTCGTGGCCGGACGTCGCCATCACGATTGCGTGCATTGCAGTCTTTCTGCGGACAACGCGGGCTTGCAAGGGCGATCAGGCTTGAATGCGATCCCGCGGATTGCGATGTCTAGTCGAGTGGATTAAAGTACGTCAGCGAAGCTGACCTATCTGGGTTGGCCGAGCGACGACAAGCACCGCGGTCGTTTCTTTTCCGCGGGCGACCGAGCGAGGTCTTCGCCCATGCCGAAGAGCAGCCCGACCCTCGACGACAAGTTCGATCTCGACGAGTCGCACCAGATTCTGAACGGATCGCAGGCGATCGTGCGACTTGTGCTGATGCAGCATGAGCGAGACCGGCGCGCGGGACTGAACACCGCCGGCTACGTGACCGGCTACCGTGGCTCACCCATCGCAGGTCTGGAAGGCGCGATGCTGCGCTCGCGCAAGCTGCTCGAGAAACGCAACATTCGCTTCAACCCGGGCCTTAACGAGGATTTGGCTGCGACTGCGCTGTGGGGCTCGCAGCAGGCCGAGCTCAGGGGCGACGGCGCCTTCGACGGCGTGTTCGGCGTCTGGTACGGCAAGGGCCCGGGTGTGGACCGCACCGGAGACGTATTCCGGCACGCCAACCATGCCGGCACTTCAAAGCACGGCGGCGTGCTGGTGCTGATGGGGGACGACCATACCTGCGAGAGCTCGACCTCGGCGCACCAGTCCGAGTTCGCCATGGTCGACGCCATGATCCCGGTGCTCAATCCGGCTGGCGTGCAGGAAATTCTGGATTACGGCATCCTGGGCTACGGGCTTTCGCGCTACGCGGGTGTCTGGGTCGGTATCAAGTGTGTCAAGGACAACTTCGAGTCCACCGCGACCTGCGATGGCCGCATTGACCGTGTCGAGATCAGGACACCGGACGATTTCACCCTGCC
>CAYWBX010000027.1:0-2446 GCA_964456015.1 uncultured Hyphomicrobiaceae bacterium
TCATGAAGACGGCGCCGAGCGCGATGAAGGCGCCGGCCAGCACACCGAGCACGACCAGCGCGACGGCATCCCGGCCGGCCTTGGTGGCGCCGGCGGCTTCGCACGCGAGCGCCATGTCGGGCGGCATGAGCGCTTCGACCCTCTGCGACGAGGGGTCGTCGTCACGGGATTTTGTCATTGGATGCGACCGTTGCGAGGCAACCGGACTGAGTTGCAGCGATACACGGTGAGCGGGCCTGCCCGCGCGCGCCGGCGTACCGGGTCGCGATTGAGGCTGCGGCCCGCGCTTGCGGTCGTCAGTCCACGATCGCCTGCAGGACGAGGCCGCGGACGAGCTGACGATAGCGCAGCCGCATCTGGCCGGGCGCCGCCGCCATGAACACCACCGCCAGGTCCTCGGCCGGGTCGATCCAGAAATAGGTGCCGTAGACGCCCGACCAGTAATAATCGCCGGCCGAGCCGAGCTGGGCGGCGACGCCCGCTCCCTTGCGCACTGCAAAGCCCAGCCCGAAGCCGTAGCCGTTGCAGGCGGGGTCCATGGTGGTGATGCGGTTCTGGATCTCAGGGCCGAGATGGTCGGCGCGCATGAGCTCGACCGTCTTGCGGCCGAGGATGCGCACGCCGCCGAGCGTGCCGTTGCCAAGCAGCATCTGTACAAAACGCAGGTAATCGGCGGCGGTGGAAACGGCGCCGCCGCCGCCCGACTCCCACTTGGTGGCCTGTCCCGTGGCGTGATGGACGACGAGCGGCTGCCCGGTCAGCGGGCACTTCTCGAGCGCGCGCGCGTAGCGACCCTTCGCCGCCTCCGGCAGTTCGAACGAGGTGTCGACCATGCCGAGCGGTGACCAGAGGCGGTTCTTGAGGAAGGCACCGAGGGTCTCGCCCGATACGCGCTCAACGATGAGGCCCAGGATGTCGGTGGAGAAGCCGTACTCCCAGACGGTGCCGGGCTGATAGAGCAGCGCGGACCTGCCGATCAGTTCGAGGAATTCCTCGCGGGAATGCTTGACCGACGCCGAGACCGAGGAGCCCGGATAGGTCTTGTAGGCGGCGCCGGCGCCGCGGTCGCGGTAGGTGAGGCCGGAGGTGTGCCGCAGGAGATCCTGGACGGTCATTTCCCGCTCGCACGGAACGAGCTCGAGCGACTCGCTCGCCGGCGAACGCGCAACCTTCATGTTCGCGAGTTCGGGCAGAAACTTCGAGGCCGGATCGCCGAGCAGCAATCTGCCCTCCTCGTGCAGCATCATGATCGCGACCGAGGTCATGGGCTTGGTCATCGAGGCGATCGAGAACACGCAGTCGGCCCACATGGGCTGGCCCCGCACGGGATCGCGCATGCCGATCGCCTCGAGATAGGCGATCTGCCCGCGTCGGGCGACCCCGACGACGGCGCCCGGCAGGAGGCCGGCCGCGACATCGCGCTCGAGCGCCGCGCGGATGCGGGCGAGGCGGGCCGGGTCGAGGCCGACCGACTGCGGCTCGGTGCGGCGGAGAGGCGAGGCGTTCGGCGACTGGGGCATGGCGGGACTCCGGTGCGAAACTTTGTCGGGCGTCGAGGACCGGCAGGAAGCTTAGATCAGCCTCGCGCCGGCCGCCAACCGCGCCAGCAATCGCGCCGGGTGCGAACGCCGGGATCTTGAGCCTGTCGCTCACATCCGACCGCTTCTGACGTCGTCCTCCGGGTTGGCGCTGATCTTGTGGATCGCGAGGTCGGCGCCTTCGCGCTCCTCGTCGGCCGACAAGCGGAAACCAAAGAGGGCGTCGACCAGCGTGTAGACCGCGAGCCCGAAGACGAGCCCGGCCGCGGCTCCCATCAGACTGCCGACGAGCTGCGCCTGAAAGGTAACGCCGCCCAACCCGCCGAAGGCCTTGAGGCCGAAGATGCCGCACGCAATGCCGCCCCAGAGCCCGCACAGCCCGTGCAGAGGCCACACGCCGAGCACGTCGTCGAGCTGCCAGGTGTTGGTCATGACCTGGAACATCTGAACGAAGATCGCGCCGGCGACGCCGCCGACGACGAGCGCGCCAACCGGATGCATGACGTCGGAGCCGGCGCAGACCGCGACGAGCCCGGCGAGCGCGCCGTTATGGATGAAGCCCGGATCGTTGCGACCTGCGAGCATGGCGACGAGGATGCCGCCCGCCATCGCCATCAGGGAGTTCATGGCCACGAGGCCGCTTACCGACTTGAGCGACTGGGCGCTCATGACGTTGAAGCCGAACCAGCCGACGCAGAGCAGCCATGATCCCATGGCGAGCCAGGGCAGCGAGGAGGGCGGCGTGGCGAGCGAGCGGCCCTTGGTGTAGCGACCGATGCGCGGGCCCAGCTTCCAGACGGCGGCGAGCGCCGCCCAGCCGCCGAAGGCGTGTACGACGATGGAGCCGGCGAAATCCTTGAACTCGGCGCCAAGCCGGGCGGCGAAGAACCCTTCCTGAAGGCCGAAAT
>CAYWBX010000027.1:2456-5691 GCA_964456015.1 uncultured Hyphomicrobiaceae bacterium
GTTCCAGACGATACCTTCGAAGAACGGGTAGCAAAGCCCGACGAGGAGGGCGGTGGCGGCGCACTGCGGCAGGAAGCGGGCGCGCTCGGCAATGCCTCCAGACACGATTGCCGGCACCGCCGCAGCGAACGTGACGAGAAAGAAGAACTTCACGAGGGAGAGGCCCTGCGGATCGAAACCCTTGCCGCTCGTCGCGCCCGAGATGACGTCGGCGCCGGCGAGAAAACTCACGCCGTAGGCGATCCAGTAGCCGACGAAGAAGTAGCAGATCGTCGAGATGGCGAAATCGACGATGATCTTGCAGAGCGCGTTGACCTGATTTTTCTGGCGAACGGTCCCCACCTCGAGAAAGGCGAAGCCGCCATGCATCGCGAATACCAGGATCGCGCCCACGAGCAAAAAGAACACGTCGCTGCCGACCTGTAGCTGTTCCATGCATCCCCCCGATGATCGCCGGCCGCTCGCGAATGAGGCATTTGCACAAGATTCCGGCCAATCGCGCGGCTCCGAGGCACTGCGATCAAGAATTGTGCCATATTCGGATTCTGGAAAATTAATTTTTATTTCAGTGGCTTAACTGTCGGTGGCCAGCGCCGAGATGACATGAACGATGAAATTTCGATCAATTGAGAGCCGGAACTTGCATAAAAATTGATCAGCATGGCTCATAGGCGACTTTGGTCAAAGACCTCAGCGTCGCATAAAGTCCCCAGTGGGTTCGCAGAACCGAGGACTTCCAATATGCAACCGACGGCGGACGAGCGCGATGCGCTGTTCAAGACTTTCGGCCGGGCATGGTTCCGGCGGGACGTCGATCTGCTCTACGAGGCTGTGACCGAGGACTTCGTGTGGGCCACGAGCGACGGTTCGGGAGCCGGAGAGCGCATTACCGGCCGGGAGGCGATCGGCGCGGCGCTCCGCGCAACGGCGACTCCTGGCATCAAACGAACGTTCGAAGACGTCGTCTATCACCATGCGCCACAGGCGACCTTCATGACGTTCCGGCTGGTCGAGACGGACTTGAAGTCCGGGGCCCGGCGCGAAGAAATCGGCGTCGAACGATACCTGTTTTGGAACGGCCGGATCGCGCTCAAGGATGTCTATCGCAAGCCGGCCGTCTAGGAACCGCGGCTGCACGGAAATCCGTCGCCTGCGCGGCTCTTTGAGGAGGGCGGAGCGCGCAGGCGCGGTCCGGCACTCGTCGCAGCCGGCACGAAGGTCGGGCGGGATCGCAGCAAGATCGCAGCAAGATGGAGCCATGGCACGCAAGACGGCCGGACCGGAGATCGAAAGGCTGATGCAGTTGCTCGCGCGGCTGCCGGGACTTGGGCCGCGCTCGGCGCGCAAGGCGGCGCTCGCCCTGCTCAAGCGTCGCAGCGACCTGCTCGAGCCGCTCGCCACGGCGCTGAGCGAAGCAGCCGCGAAGATCAAGACCTGCCCGGTCTGCGGCAATCTCGATACCGTCACGCCCTGCACGATTTGCCAGGACCCGCGCCGGGACCGCGCTCTGATCGTGGTGGTGGAGGAGATGGCGGATCTGTGGGCGCTCGAGCGCGCCGGCGTCGTCAACGGCCTTTACCATGTGCTCGGCGGTCACCTCTCGCCGCTCGACGGCATCGGCCCCGAGCAACTGAACATCGCGCGCCTGATAGACCGGGTTCGGCCTGGCGAGGTGGAGGAGGTTCTGCTCGCGCTGAATGCAACCGTCGAGGGGCAGTCGACGGCTCACTACATCCGCGAGCAGCTGGCGCATAGCGGCGTCAAGGTGTCCGCGCTGCAGCAGGGTGTGCCGGTCGGCGGCGAGCTCGATTATCTCGATGAAGGAACGCTGGCCGCTGCGATCCGCGCGCGCAAGCCGCTCTGAGACGGCGGCGTGATGCAAGATCGCCGATCCCCGCAAGGCGGCGAGTTGCCGAGCCTTAAGCCACTGGCTAGAACCGGCGGGCGGCTGTGCGGCACCGGATGTCGATTCGGGGCCAGCGGGCGGCCCGCCAAGGACTGGGTGAACAGTCGATCACGGGGCGTTGGGTGCAAAGTCTCGCTTTGCTCGAAGCAGGCAGCAGACGTGCGCGGCAGTGGCTGCTCGATCAGCCGCGGAACATCAAGCGCGCGCTTCTCATTCTGAACGATCTCGTCCTGCTGACGCTGGCGGTGTGGCTCGCTTTCTCGCTCCGCTGGGGACGGCCTTACGTTCCGGACAGGGAAATCCTCTGGCTGGTCCTCCTCTCGGCAGCCCCCGTCGGCGTCGCCGTATTTCATGCGCTCGGGCTCTACCAGCTTGTGACGCGTTTTCTCGGCACGCGCGGTGCGCTGCGCATCCTCGGCGGCGTCGCGCTTTCCGTTCTGCTGTGGGGGCTCGTGGTCTTCATGACGGTCGGCACCGGCGATCCCAGCCTCGTCGTGCCGCGCGGCGTCATTGTGATCTATGCGATTCTCGCGGGCGTGCTTCTGTGGGCGAGCCGTGAGACGGCGGCCATCGCACTCCTTGGCAGCGCGGGACGCACGACGGCCAAGCAGGACCGCAGAAACGTCGTCATCTACGGCGCCGGGGCGGCCGGCGTCCAGCTGCTCGAAGCGCTGCGACGGGGGGGCGAGTATCGCGCCGTCGGCTTCATCGACGATCAGCCGGGGCTCGTCGGACAGAACGTGAGCGGGCTCAAGGTCTATCGGCTCGACAAGCTGCCGCGGCTGATCGAGCGCGACGAGGTGCGGGAGGTGTTGCTTGCCTTGCCGGAAAGACAGCGCCGGGAACGTCGCGAGGCGATCCGCCGACTGACGGCGCATCCGGTTCGGGTCAAGACCATGCCGGCGATGGAGGACATCGCCTTGGGCCGCGTCGCCGTGACCGATCTGAAGCCGATCGACATCGACGACCTGCTCGGCCGCGATCCGGTGCCGCCCGACCAGGCGCTGCTCGCCCGCGTCATCCGCGGGCGCTCCGTGATGGTGACCGGCGCCGGGGGCTCGATCGGCAGCGAGCTCGTGCGCCAGGTGTTGCGCCAGGAGCCGCGCTGCCTCGTCCTCTTCGAGTTGTCCGAGGCGGCGCTCTTTCAGATCGAGACCGAGGTCGCGGATACGCTGGCGCGGCTCGGACAGTGGCGCATCAACGAGAAGCCGCGCGTGGTCTCGGTTCTCGGCTCGGTGCTCGACGGCGAGCTGTTGCGACGGACGATCGATCGCTACGGCGTCGAGACGATCTATCACGCCGCCGCCTACAAGCATGTCCCGCTGATCG
>CAYWBX010000027.1:5701-13121 GCA_964456015.1 uncultured Hyphomicrobiaceae bacterium
TGATCGAGGCGAACCCGGTCGCGGGGCTCAGGAACAATACCTTCGGCGCGGCGGTCCTCGCCGAGGTCGCGGCCAACGCCGGGGTGGAGCGGGTCGTGCTCATCTCGACGGACAAGGCCGTGCGGCCGACCAACGTCATGGGGGCGAGCAAGCGACTCGCCGAGCTCATCTTCCAGGCGGCGGCGCAATCAGCGCCATCGACGGTGTTCACGATGGTGCGCTTCGGCAACGTCCTCGGCAGCTCGGGATCGGTGGTCCAGCGGTTCAAGCAACAGATCGAGGACGGTGGGCCGGTGACCGTCACGCATCCCGAGATCATCCGCTACTTCATGTCGGTGCCGGAGGCTGCGACGCTCGTCATACAGGCCGGCGCCATGGCCAAGGGCGGCGAGGTGTTCGTGCTCGACATGGGCGAGCCCGTGAAGATCGACGAGCTTGCCCGCACCATGATCCAGCTCATGGGACTCGAGGTGCAGGACGAGGCGAATCCGGACGGCGACATCGCCATCACGTACATCGGCCTGCGGCCGGGCGAAAAGCTCTACGAGGAGCTGCTGATCGACGAAGGCGCGAGCGAGACGGAGCATCCGCGCATCCGCCGCAAGAGCGAGCGCAGTCTGCCGGCGGAGGAGCTCAGGCGCGAGCTCGATGCGCTGCGCAAGGCGCTCGAGACGTCCGACATCCGCGCCATCGACGGCCTTCTGTCGCGTATCGTCGAAGGATACAGCCCCGGCGACCGCACCAGCGAGGCGGAGAGGGCGGTGCTGCACCTGCCGGCCTCGCGCACGCTCCACTGAGCGTGCGACAGCGCCCGCTTTTCCACAGCCCGGCCGCCGTCCCGCCGCGATCGGAATGCTAGTCTGCCGTCGATTCGCTTGCCGCACTCGTTCAGCATTCGGCGACAGGAACGGGGAGAGCGTCATGGCCGACGGCAGCGGCAAGCCCAACGCGATCGAAAAGGAAGCAGACGCAGCGGCCGCCGAGGCGGCCCGCGAAGCCCGCGCCGAGGTGCTCGAACGGGCGGCCCCCGAGCCCATCCGCAAGCACGTCAACGCGTCACGCGCCGTCGACAAGCGCAAGGCGTGGCACGAGTTCACCGTCGATGTCTGGATCACCGACCTCAACTCGGTGGAGTTCGGCTTCTACAAGCGCAGCCGCAACAAGGCGAAATCACGCCAGTTCACGTCCGACATGGACATCTTCGCCGAGGTCACGGAGAACGGCGAGCGCACCGGCCTCATCGGCTACCGCGAGGACCTGTGGAAGAAGAGCTCCGGCATGGACAAGCGGCTGGTGTTCAAGCTCTTCAACGAAAGCCTGAACTGGCGCGCCACCATGGATCTGATGCTCGGGCGCTCGTTGCAGTTGACGCTCGGCGCAAGGGGGCTGCCGGTCGTCGTCTATTCCGTCAACTTCGGCGATCATGATTTCATGGTTTATCTCGAACGCTCGGCGAACAAGTGGCCGCTGCTGCCGGAAAACTTTTCATTCTTCCTGATGAGCCAGGGAGAGCCGCAGTTCTTCAGGCTGAGGCGCGACCTGATCGATATCGGCGGCGACTATGCGCTGATCAACCAGACCGGCGAGGTGATCGGCGACATCGATGGGCGGCTCTTCAGTCTCGGCGGCTTCTGGCACGGGCGAATCAAGACCGAGCATGCGGATGCGCGCCTGGTCGTCGTCTTGCAGCTCTTTTGCGGGATGCTGGCGTTCAATCGCGGGGCGCGGCGGCACATCAAGCGTCTTGCGCAGGATGTCGCGAGCGGCCGGCTCAAGCCGAAGCTCGAGAAGCAGGAAACGGACCTCTACATGAACCCGCGGCGCGTCCGGTAGCTGTCGGCGCGTCAGCCCGTAATCCGAAACGTGAGTGCGGGATGACCCTCGCCCGAGCCTATGACAGGACCGCGCCGGGCCCCCGTGCGGACGACCGTCCCGGCTTCAAACGCCGGGGCTCGCCGCCGACGGCGGGGCTCGCCGGCCGCCGCGCTTTCAGACCGGCTTGGTGCCGCAAATCTGCACGCGGCGCATGTGCCGGAAATATGGGCCGGCATCGTGTACGGCGAGATGCTTGCACGAGCGGTTGTCCCAGAACGCAACCGAGCCCTTCCGCCAGCGGAAGCGGCAGGTGAACTCGGGCCGATGGCCGTGCTCGAGGAGATAGTCGAGCAGCGGCTTCGATTCGGCTTCGGTCATCCCCTCGAAACCGATGGTATAGGAGTGGTTGACGTAGAGCAGCTTGCGCCCCGTCTCGGGATGCGTGACGACCACGGGATGCAGCGAGACCGTCTCCCGCCAGTCGGCGTCCTCGCGCACCTTGGTGGTGCGATGGGCGTTCATGTTGGCTGCGGGGCCCGCCACCTTGCGGTCGGAGTGATAGGCGCGAAGGCCGGAGATCATTCGCTTCATGCCGTCGGACAGCGCGTCGTAGGCGGCGTACTGGTTGGCAAAGAGGGTGTCGCCGCCAAAGGGCGGGACCTCGATGGCGTAGAGAATGGCGCCCATGGGCGGCTCTTCGACCATGGTCGTATCGGCGTGCCATTCCTCGCCGACGATCTTCTTGTCGCCCGGCGATCGCTTGATGACGACCACCTCGTTGTCCTCGAGCAGCCCCTTGTAGTTGGGATGGATGAACAGCTCGCCGAAACGGCGGGCGAAGGCCTTGTGCTGGGCGACGTCGATCTCCTGGTCGCGGAAGAAGATGACGCAATGCTCGTTGAGCGCGCGGCGGATGTCGGCGATCGTGCTGTCACTCAGGTCTTGCGAGAGGTCGACTCCATGAATCTCGGCGCCGATGTTGCCGGCGATGGGCTCGACCTCGATCTTCGCGTTCCGCATGGGGCAATCCTCCGGGGTGCGTCTGCCGCGCACGTCATCGAACAGTGTAAAGGCTACCGACGCCTTGGAGCAAACTTGTCATGCGCCGGATGCGTTGCTGGTCCTCAATCTCCCGCGACGTCGCCGGCTGCTTTGTGACACGGGTTTCCAGGCCTGTGCGTTCTCCTTTATGATCCGTTCGCAGCCCGAGCCAAGGAGGGAAGGCCAATCATGCTGACGCCTGAGCAGGTCGATTTCTATGCCGAGAACGGCTACCTGATGGTACCCGAGGCTCTGACGCCCGCCGAAGTCGCCGAGCTCAGAGCCCAGGTCGACGAGATCGTGGCGGGCGCTGCGAAGGTGACGGAGCACACCGACATCTACGATCTCGAGGACGGCCACACGCCGGCCAATCCCAAGGTCCGGCGCATCAAGACGCCGCACAAGCATTTTGACTACTTCAAGCGCCTCGTCCGCCACCCGGGCATCACGGCGACGCTCGCCGCGCTTATCGGGCCGAACATCCGGCTGCACGGCTCGAAGCTCAACATGAAGTCGGCGGGTTTCGGCGCGCCGGTCGAATGGCATCAGGACTGGGCCTTCTATCCGCACACGAACGACGATGTGCTCGCGACCGGCATCCTGCTCGACGACTGCACGGAGGAGAACGGTCCGCTGCTGGTGATCCCGGGCTCGCACCGCGGCCGCATGTTCGATCACCATTGCGACGGCGTCTTCTGCGGCGCCATCACCGGCGAGCTCAATCAGATCGAGTTCGCAAAGGCGGTGGCGCTCACCGGCAAGGCGGGCGCAATGTCGATCCATCACGCACGGCTGCTGCACGGATCGGCGCAGAATCGGTCAGCAAAACAGCGCCGGCTGCTGCTCTTCGAGTACGCGGCCGCCGATGCCTGGCCGCTGATGGGCGTCGCGGATTTCGCCGAGTTCAACAGCCGCATCGTGCTCGGCGAGCCGAAGGTTGCGCCGCGCCTGAGACCGGCGCCGGTCCGGATGCCGCTGCCGCCGGCCCGCTCGCAAGGCTCGATCTACGAGAACCAGCGGGGGGCAAAGGTCAGGTATTTCGACACGGCCGCCGCCGAGTAGCGTCCGTCCGGCGTGGCGGCGTGCCGGCAACGCCGGGTCGGCGCTGTCCACAGCTTGCCTGCCGGTGGCTGCGATGGGGCGGATTCCCTGGTCCAGGCGCTTTCGGTATGCGTAGTCTCGCCAATCGGCGGAATCATGAGGCGGACCGGCAATTCATGGCACTGCACCTCATCAAGCTCTGCGTCGGATGCGACTCGATCGAGGACCTCGCCCAGTGGCAGGCGGAGCGGCTTGCGCAACTCAAACGTGCGGGCAAGCCGCCCGAACTGTTCCACCGGACGTTCCAGATGCCGAAACGGCGGGCCGAGCTCCTCGACGGCGGCTCGCTCTACTGGGTCATCAAGGGCATCGTGCAGGTTCGCCAGCGGCTCGTCGATCTGCGCGAAGGAACCAAGGAGGACGGCACCCCCTGCGCGCTCCTGATCCTCGATCGCACGCTCGTCCCTGTCCGCCCCGTGCCGCGGCGCGCCTTTCAGGGCTGGCGCTATCTCGAGGCCGGCGCGGCACCCGAAGACCTCAAACGGCGCAAGGGCGATCAGATCGCCGAGATGCCGGCGAAGCTGCGCCGCGAACTCGCCGAGCTCGGGCTCATCTGACCGAGCGGTTGAGGTCGCCGGGCTGCCGCTACGGCGCAGCGGGGACGGCCGATCGGGCGCAGCGACTTGCTGGCGAACGGCGAGCGTGGCTACTGTCGGCAACAAGCGGCGTATTCCGGCAAGAAGCCGGCAAGAAGAGAGTCCTTCGATGGCTTCGCTGATGACCGACGGCCAGCGTGACGCGTTCGTCCGACGCGTCCGGCTTGAAATGGCCAAGGCGGGGCTTACGCGCGAGGCTCTGGCGCAACGAGCGTCCTGCAAGGAGCGAACGCTTGGCAATTTGCTCGCGGGCCAGCCGGTTCGCGATCAGACCGTGGCCAAGATCGCGCGCGTGCTCGGCATCGATCTCGAAGACGTGATCGGTGGAGGCGCCGGACTGGAGCCGAGGCGGTCCAACGCCGAGGGACGCGCCAGCGACGACTATGGCGGCTACAGCCTTTCGGCCTATGAAGGCTACCTTGGCACCTATATCGCCTACCGGCGGGTTTTCTCCGACCGCAACGAACTCTTCCGCTCCGTTTATGAGATCGACTGGGACGAGGATCTGAGCCGGCTGCGCTTCTTCGAGCTGCAGCGCTTCCGCGGCAGGAACAACCAGACGGTGACCTCGAGCCACGCGGGCGGCGTCCACATCAGCCCGCACACGGGGCTGATCCACCTCCTGACGACGTTCCAGGGCGCGCTCAGGCTGGTGACCCTCGCGAAGTTCCGCATCGGCGACAACCGGTTGCGCGGCGCGATCCTGACCCAGAGCGAGCGCGACATGTTTTTCCAGCCGGCAGCTTCGGCGATCTTTCTGGAAAAGCTTGCCGTGCGCAAGAAGAACTCCGAGCTCGAGAGGCTGGTCGGACCGCTCGGCCCATCCGATCCGAGCTTCAGGTCCGCGGCTCAGGAGCTGGCGCACATCGAGAGCAGTACCGTCTTCTTCGCGGGGCTGCGTCCGGCGAACCTGCCTGAATAGATCCGCAAGGAGGACGCGGTTCATCGCCTTCGCTGATGGCCGGTCGCCACGAGCCCGTGAGCCCGTGAGTTGCGCGCGATTGATGCAAGCGAGGCGCGGGACATGCGATCGGTCATGGCAGCCGCGCATGACGTTCATGATCCCCAGGCGCCGCACCCCGGAGAGCGTAACCGCGTCTCGCGCGGCTCCTATGGAAGCGGAAACCGGTCCGCGATCTTCCGCACGCCCGGTGAGCCCGTGGCCTGAGGCAAGGACAGATTCAAGGCCGCTTGCAGTCAGCCCGGGCCCGTCTCAAACTTGGACCTGGGTGCCGACCTCGACCACGCGGTCGGTCGGAATCTTGAAGTACTCGGTCGCATCCTCCGACCGGCGAGCGAGCCAGATGAAGAGATACTCCTGCCAGCGTGGCATCGGTGTCTTGCTGGTGGTCTTGAGCGAGCGCCGGGAGAGGAAGAACGACGTCGCCGGGAAGTCGACGTTCAAATCGCGGCGGCGGCAGTGTTCGAAGATCTTCGGCACGCTCGGCGTCTCCATGAAGCCGTAGTGCGCGATGACGCGGATGAAGCCGTCCGAGATGCGCTCGATCTCGACGCGTTCGTGGCGCGCGACGCGCGGCGTCTCCTCGGTGCGGATGGTCAGGATGATGTTGCGCTCGTGCAGGACGCGATTGTGCTTCAGGTTGTGCATCAGCGCGGTTGGAGCGGACTCCGGATCGCTGGTCAGAAAGACCGCCGTCCCCGGCACGCGATGCGGCGGCTTCTGCTCGAGATGGCGGATCAGCCAGTCGAGATCGGCTTCATTCTTCTTGGTGGCGCGAGCGAGCACCTTTGAGCCATGCGCCCAGGTCAGCATGATGAGGGCCATCATCAGGCCGGTGAAGAGCGGGAACCAGCCGCCCTCGAACACCTTGAGCATGTTGGCCAGGAAGAAGGCCTGCTCCAGGAACAGCAACGGGACGACGAGGGCGAGCGCGCGCCACAACGGCCATTTCCAGAGCTTCCAGATGACGAAGAAGGCCATGATCGAGTCGATGACCATGGTCGCGGTGACGGAGATGCCGTAGGCGGCGGCAAGGTCAGACGAACTGCGGAAGAAGACGACGACGGCAATGACGCCGCCAAGAAGGAGCCAGTTGACGCGCGGCAGATAGATCTGGCCGAACATGCTTTCGGAGGTGTGGCGGATCGAGAAGCGCGGCAGGAGGCCGAGCTGAATGGCCTGCCGCGTGATGGAGTAGGCCCCCGTGATGACGGCCTGGCTGGCAATGACCGTCGCACAGGTGGCGAGCAGCACCATCGGCAGCAGCGCCCACGAGGGATAAAGCTTGTAGAACGAGTTCTCGATCGTTGCCGGCTCGGACAGGACGAGGGCTCCCTGCCCGAGGTAGTTCAAGACCAGACACGGCAGGACAATCGAGCTCCACGCCAACTGGATCGGTTTCCGGCCGAAGTGGCCAAGATCGGCGTAGAGAGCTTCGGCGCCGGTCACCGCCAGGAACACGAGGCCAAGGATGGTGAAGCCGAGAAGTCCGTTCTGCGCAAGAAGCTTCACCGCGAAAGAGGGATTGAGCGAATAGAAGACGCGCGGGTCATCGACGATGTGAATGAGCCCGCCAAGCGCCAGGACGAGAAACCAAACCAGCGTGATCGGACCGAAGAAGGCGGCGACGCGGCCGGTGCCGCGGGCTTGCATGGCGAAAAGGCCAATCAGCACGATCAGTGTGATGGGCACGACAGCCTTCTCGAAGGCCGGGGTGACGAGCTTCAGGCCTTCGATGGCGGAGAGGACCGAGATGGCCGGAGTGAGGATCGCGTCGCCGTAAAAGAAAGCGGCGCCCATGATGCCCAGCAACGTCAACAAGTGTGCCGACCGCTTCGCGACGGACTGGCCGAGGGCCATCAGCGCGAACGTGCCGCCTTCGCCATGGTTGTCGGCGCGCAGGAGG
>CAYWBX010000028.1:0-11608 GCA_964456015.1 uncultured Hyphomicrobiaceae bacterium
GATCGCCAGGTCACCGCGCGCCCTCTATCGCCGCCGATCGACCGGGAGCTCTATCTCGTCATGCGCCGCGATAAGGCGGACGACCCGGTGATCCGTCTCGTTCGCGATGCGATTCTGCGCCACCTCGGCCGGCAGCCGGTTGCCCGGTCCCGTCCGGGCTGACGCACGACTGGACGTCGGGCGCGGCCGCGACGGACGCCGGCCCGCCGGTTGCAGCATGTCCGCGCTACTTGTCCTCGTACGTATAATCGAAATCACAGTGGCTCGCGCCCTGCATGATCGTCTGCGTGCGCTTGAGTCTGAGCTTCGGATCATAGCCTTCGCAGAATGTGCCGTCGCGCTGGCAGGAGAGCAGGTGGCCGATCTCGCCGAGTCCCATCTCGCGATACATGCGGGCATACTCGCAGCGGGTGACGTTGAAGCGGAAGCGATCGGCCGACTGCTCCTTGACGTCGATGTCGAGCGCGCCGCCGCGCGTCCAAAGCTCCTGCCGGTCGATGAAGGTTTGCAGCGATGTCCGGCCGCCGTCTTCGGCACGCATCTGTGCGCCCTGCTCGATCGAGGCGCGGCGGACGCTGTCGGCGATCGTCTTTTCGGCGACGGCCTTGCCGTGGCTTTCCTTCAAGGTCTCATAGACGTGGCGCAGGAGCATCGCTTCGATTCGGCGGCGCTCGAGCATGGAGATGGACTGGGTTTGCGACATGGCGGCGGTCTCCTCAGCTCGCAGGCTTGTTGCGCAGGCGCGCGCGCTCGATCTCCAGATCCTTCAGCGTGCGGCGGCGCACCTTGCCGGTCACAGTCTTGGGGATCTCGTCAATGAACTCGATGGCGCGCGGGTACTTGTAGGGCGCCGTTGACGACTTGACGTGGTCCTGAAGGCGCTGGACCAGCTCGGGCGAGGGCTCATAGCCCGGTTTCAGAACGACAAAAGCCTTCACGATCTCGCCGCGCTCGGCGTCCGGGCTTGGAACGACGGCGCACTCCGCGACCGCGTCGTGCTCGAGCAGCACGTTTTCGACCTCGAGCGGGCCGATGCGATAGCCGGCGGAGTTGATGACGTCGTCGGCCCGCCCCGCATACCAGAACATGCCGTCGGCATCGCGACGGCCCCGGTCGCCCGAGAGATACCAGCGGCCGTCGGGACCGTCGACGAACGAGGCGGCGGTGCGCTCGGGATCCTGCCAGTAGCCGAGCATCATCTGCGGCGAAGGCATCCTGAGCCCGATGTGCCCTTCGACGCCGGCCGGCTGACGCACACCGGCGTCATCGACGATGTCAATGTCGAGGCCCGGCTGCGGCCGGCCCATGGAGCCGTATTTCAGCGGCTCCGAGGGGTAATTCAGCACCATCATCAGCGCCTCGGTCTGGCCGTAGGCCTCAGACACCCGGCAGCCGGTCGCCTTCTCCCAGCGCTCGGCGGCGACGGGGCTCACCGCCTCCCCGGCCGAAACCGTGCGGCGCAACGCCGAGAGATCGTAGGCCGTCGTATTCTCGGCCGCGAGCCGCAGGAGCTCGGTGGTCGAGGCGCAAAACACCGTCACTCTGTGCTTGGCGAGCAGGCGCAGCCGCTCGGACGGGACGTAGGGGCCGTCGTAGAAGAAGGCAGAGGCGCCGCAGCTCCACGGTCCCCAGATGACGCTGGTTCCGGCCTTGCTCCAGCCGGTATCGGCGGTGCACCAGATGCGATCTTCCGGCGTCAGGTCGAGCCAGAAGAACGCCGCGATGCGCCAGGCATAGAGCGCGCGCGCGGCGTGCAGCACGCCCTTCGGGTGGCCGGTCGAGCCCGAGGTGTAATACATGAGGACCGGGTCCTCGGCGGCGACGACGGCCGGGCTCACGGAGGCTGGCGCGGAGGCCATGACCTCGGACCACTCGGACCAGCCGGGGGCGGCGCCAAGCGCGATGCGGACCGGGATGCGGCCGGCGACGGCCTCGAACTTCCCGGTCTGTGCGCTGCGGCAGATTGCGGCGATGGCTCCCGAGTTTTCAACCCGATAGGCGATATCGCGCGCCGTCAGCATCTCGATGCAGGGAATCGCAATGGCTCCGATCCTCAGGCACGCGATGAGCGCGATCTGCCACTCAGGAATCCGCGGCAGCATGACGATGACGCGGTCGCCCTTGCGAACGCCGGCGGCGGCGAGCGCGGCGGCCATCCGATTCGACAGACGAGAGACGTCGGAGAAGCGAAACGCGGCCGTCGCCGCGGCCGCGTTCTCCCAGACGATCGCCAGTCCGTCGCGCTCGGCGGCCCAGGCGTCGACCACATCGACCGCGAAGTTGAAACGCTCGGGGATGTCCCAGCGAAAGTCGCGGACGAGCTCATGATAGCGCTTGTGGCGGGCGATGCCGAAAAGATGTGCGTCGCGCACCGTGACTGCTCCTTCTGTCGTCTCGTCTCAAACGCCGCTATCGGGACGCCCGGATCACTTCCTTGCCGAACCGCTCGATGCGCTCGAGCGCCTCCGCAAGGCTCGCGCCGCCAAGCCGCAGGGCGACGTGTCCGACGCCGATCCGAGCGAGCGCATCCGCGTCGGCGATCATGTCGGCGGAGGAGCCGGTGAACATGCGCCGCGCCGAGCCGTCCTGCACTTTCTGCGCCTGCCATTCGAACGGGGCCTGCGCGATCAGGGAAACGCCGACAGCGTTGGCGTCGCGGCCTGTCTTTGTCACCGCGGCGCGCAACTCGGCGATGCCGGCGGCCAGTCGGGCGGGTGTGTCGAGCGGCTTCTGCTGGTTGTTGTTGCCCGGATACCAGGCGTCGCCCAGCTCGGCGGCACGCCGCAGCGCGGCCGGGCTCTCGCCGCCAATCCAGATCGGCGGATAGGGTTTCTGTATCGGTTTCGGCGCGAAGATCAGATTGTCGAAATCGACATGGCGGCCCTTGAAGCGCGGGCGTTCCTCGGTCCACAGCGCCTTGAAGGCCTTGAGGTACTCGTCGGTGAGTGCGCCGCGCTCCTGAAACGGAGCGCCGAGCAGGCGGAACTCCTCCGCCATCCAGCCGGCACCCGCGCCCAGGATCAGGCGGCCCTTCGAGAGCACGTCGATGGTCGCCAGCATCTTGGCGGTCGCGATCACCGGACGGTGCGGCACCACCATGACGGAGGTCAGCAGGCGCAGCCGCTCGGTGCAGCCGGCGATGAACGCGATCGTCGTGAGCTGATCGAAGCAGTGACCGTGCTCGGCCGCCGACCAGACGCCACCCTCCGTATAGGGATAGGCAGAATCGAGTCTTGCCGGGACGATCAGATGATCGTTGACCGACATGAAATCGAACCCCGCCGCCTCGGCCGCCTTCGCGACCTGCATGTAAGCCTCGCGGCTCGTGAATAGTCCGCGCGACAGCGTTGAGATGCCGAACTTCATGGTGAGGCTCCCGGAGTCGACGATGCGGTGCCGGTCCGCCCGATGCGCATTGGCCGTTGTCCGGGCGCGCCGCCGGCCGGCCCGTTACCCATGATCAGGCAGCCTTTGCCTGCTCGACCGTCATGCTGTCGCCGGCGACGGTGGTGCGCCGCATGTCGCGCGGCTGGCTTGCGTCGTAGCGGCGAACCCGATGCAAGGTCTGACGGTTGTCCCACCACACGAGGTCATAGGGCCGCCACTTGTGCACATAGACGAACTTCGGCTGCGTGGCGTGCTCGGTGAGATCGCGCAGCAGGATGCGGGCCTCCGGCATCGTCATGCCGATGATCGCTCCGGCATGGGACGAGAGATAGAGCGACTTGCGGCCATGCGCGGGATGCGTGCGCACCAGGCGCTGGCGCACCGGCTTGAACATCTCCTTTTCCTCGTCTGTGAAGTCGAGGAAGCCGAGCGAACCGCGCGAGTACATCAGCGAATGCTCGCAAATAAGCGGCTCGATCTCGGCCTTGGTTTCGGCGTCGAGCGCGTCATAGGCGGCGCGCATGTCGGCGAACTCGGTGTTGCCGCCCTTCGGATTGACGATGCGCGCCGAGAGCAGCGAGTACTTCGCCGGGATGGCGCGGAAGGAGCTGTCCGAGTGCCAGAGCATGTTGCCGATGTTGAAGAGCTGCTGACGGCTGTCCGGGGCGAGAGGCTTGCCGTCCTTGCCGAGATTCGACACGTCGTTCATGCCGTCGACGAGGCGCTTGTCCTTGTCCTTCGTGATGTTGCCGCCCCTGGCGTTCTCGATGGCGCCGAAGTTCAGCGTGAAGGCCATCTGCTGCTCGTCGGTGATCTTCTGGTCGTGGAAGACGAGCACGGCGTAATGATCGATCGCGGCCTGCAGCGCCGCCTTGTCCTCCGCCGAAAGCGGCTTGGTGATGTCCACGCCTGACACCTCGCCGACAAAGACCGGGTGAATCTGACGGATGGAGACGGCCATGGGGTTCCTCCTTGCTGTTGTCTGCGGCACGACACCGGGGCGCCCGCGAGGGCGCCCCGCGCTGGCTCTGGTCCTTGAATGATTATCATTCGCTTCGGGCTCGCCCGCAAAGCCCTCTTGCGACGGTCGGGCCGATGGCTCCCATGCCCGGGAGAGATACCTCAGTAGTCCGAGAACATGCGTTTGATCTCGCCGCGGTCTTGCGTCCGGCTGAGAGCGAGCGCGAGTAGGATGCGCGCCTTCTGCGGTGTCAGATTGTCGGCCGGAATGAAGCCCGCGCTGACGGTCCTCGTCGAGGGGAAGACCCGGCCGGAGCCCGCGCGCGAGGAGACGGCGACGGCGATCCCCCTGTCGGCGGCCTCCCGCAGCGCCGCCATCTCGGCCGGCGCCAGAAGACCCGGGGCGAACGCCGCGGCGACGATGCCCCGCGCGCCCGCTGCCACGAAAGCCCTGACGGCCGCGCCGTCGTCGCCAGCATAGGAGTAGGCGATGTCGACGCGCGGCAGCGCATCGAGATCGCGGATGTCGAATTCCGTGTCCGGGGCGGTCCGGCGCACCGGCCGGCGATAGAAGTTTATGGCATCGCCGTCGGCGTGGCCGAGGACGCCGAAATCCGGCGAGCGGAACGTGTTGAGGCGAGCGGTTGAGGTCTTCGTTACGTCGCGTGCCGCCTGGATCTCGTCGTTGAGGCAGACGAGCACACCGAGGCCGCGCGCGGCGGGCAAGGCCGCCGTGCGCACCGCGTTGACGAGGTTGAGGCCCGCATCGCTCGAGAGCGCGCTAGCCGGACGCTGGGCGCCGACGAGGACGATCGGGACGCTCACCTTGGCGGTCAGGTTTAGCGCGTAGGCCGTCTCCTCGAGCGTCGCGGTGCCATGCAGGACCACGATGCCGGCGAGGTCCGGATGGTCCCGAACGGCCTTGTCGGCGGCAAGGACAAGCGCCTTCCATTCCGGGAAAGCGACGGCGGTCGAGGGCACCGCCTTGAGTCGAATGGGGATGACGTCGGCCACCGAGTGCACCTCGGGAAAGCGGGCCACGAACTCGTCCGCTTCGAGCATCCGGCCGCTTGCCGTGTACTCGTAAAGGTCGAGCGGGCCGAGGCTCGAAAGCGACGTGATGGTGCCGCCGGTACCGATGACAGCGACCTTAGGTTTGCTAGCCATATTCTGCGGGCTCCCTTCGGGCCGTGGTGGCGCTGGCTCGCTCGAGACTATCGGCAGGATGCAGAATTCTGCAACGCGGCGGCCGGAGCAGCGCGTCGCCCCTTGGCCGGCGTCAGTCAGGCGCGGCAGGCTCGGGTGCGCGGAAACGCATCTTGTCTTATCCGAGCGGCAGCGCGTTGGAGTGCTTCACCTGACCGAGCGCGAAGCTCGACTCGATGTTGGCGATGCCGTCGATGCGGGTCAGCGTCTCCTTCACGAAGCGCTCGTAATCGGCGAGGTCGCGGGCGACGACGCGCAGCAGATAGTCGCGCGGGCCCGTCATCAGGTAGCATTCGAGCACTTCCGGGCAGCGACGGACCGCGGCCTCAAAGCGCTGCATGGCGTCCTCGTGCTGGCGCTCGAGCTTGATCGAGACGAAGACAGAGACTGGGAAGCCAAGCTTCACCTGGTCGAGGAGGGCGGAGTAGCCGCGGATGATGCCGGCTTCCTCGAGCAGACGCAGGCGGCGCAGGCAGGGGCTGGTGGTGAGGCCAATCCGGTCGGCAAGCTCCGTCGCGCTCAGCCGGCCGTCCTCCTGGAGCGCGGCAAGCAGGCGGCGGTCGATGGCGTCGAGGGTGAGTTTTGGCGAATTTGCCATGGCAGAGCACTATTATTGAGCAGAATTTTGCAACTCAAGGCTCAATCTTGGTGAGTTTTGGCAAGAAAAGCCAGTGCAATTTCGATACTCTGCGACCGAGAGGAAGGTGCAGACGCGGAGGCGGTCGGATGACGGGGGCGCAACGCGCCGAGCACGGCCATCTGCCGGTGTCCTTCGGGGACATCGAGAAGGCCGCCCTGGCCATCAAGGGTGCGGTCCTGGTCACGGATTGCGATCAGAGCCGGACGCTCTCCGAAATGCTCGGCGCCGAAATCTGGCTCAAGTTCGAGAACCTGCAATTCACTGCCGCCTTCAAGGAGCGCGGCGCGCTCAACCGTCTGCTGGCGCTGTCGGACGATGAGCGGCGGCGTGGCGTCATCGCCATGTCCGCCGGCAATCACGCCCAGGGCGTCGCCTACCATGCCCGCAGGCTCGGCATCAGGGCTACCATTGTCATGCCGGTCGGCACCCCGATGGTGAAGGTCGAGAACACGCGGCGGCATGGGGCGCACGTCATCGTCGAAGGGGCGACGCTCGAGGAGGCGGCGCAATTTGCCGTCGAGGAGGGCAGACGGCATGGCCTCGTCTTCATTCATCCTTACGACGATCCGCTCGTCATCGCCGGCCAGGGTACCGTCGCCGTCGAGATGCTTGAGGCCGTGCCTGAACTGGACACTCTTGTGGTCCCGATCGGTGGCGGCGGCCTCATCAGCGGCATGGCGATTGCGGCGAAGGCCAGGAAGCCCGACATCAGGGTGCTCGGCGTCCAGGCCGCGCTCTATCCGTCGATGTTCAACGTCATCAAGGGGACCAAGCTGCCGATGCGCGGCGACACGCTGGCGGAAGGCATCGCCGTCAAGCGGCCCGGGCGGCTGACCACGCAGATCGTGCGCCGCCTCGTCGACGACATTCTGCTCGTCACCGAGGAGCAGATCGAGCACGCGGTGAGTCTCCTCATCGGCATCGAGAAAACGGTCGTCGAAGGCGCCGGCGCCGCGGGGCTGGCTGCCGTTGTCGCGCACCGGCAACGGTTCATGGGGCGCAAGGTCGGTCTCGTGCTCTGCGGCGGCAACATCGACACGCGGCTCCTCGCCTCGGTGCTCACTCGCGAGCTCGCGCGCGAGGGCCGTCTGTCGCAGCTCACCATCGATCTTGCCGATCAGCCGGGCCAGCTTGCCCGTGTCGCGACGCTGCTCGGCGAAGCCGGTGCCAACGTCGTCGAGGTCTCGCATCAGCGGACCTTCTCGGACCTGCCCGCCAAGGCGACCCTGCTCGAGGTCGTCATCGAAACGCGCGATCGCGCGCATCTCAACGAAACCGTCTCGCGCCTGAAGACCGCCGGATTCGAGGTCGAGGTGCTCACCAATCCAGGAGGAACCCGGTAATGGAAGGCTCAGCGGCCATCCGCGCGGCAGGCCGCGCGCACGATCCGGCGCTCATTGCCATGTTGCTGGAGCTCGAGCGCAAGGTCCTGTGGCTTTCGACCTACATGATCCACCACGCCAATCACGAGGTGGATCGCGGCGACGGGCTTAAGGTCGGCGGTCATCAGGCGTCGTCGGCTTCGCTCGCGACGCTCATGACGGCGCTCTATTTCCATGTGCTGCGGCCGCAGGACCGCATCGCGGTCAAGCCGCACGCAAGCCCCGTATTCCACGCGATACAGTATCTGCTTGGCAATCAGACCGTCGAGCGGATGCAGAACTTCCGTGGCTTCGGCGGCGTGCAATCCTATCCGTCGCGGACCAAGGATCATGCCGATGTCGATTTCTCGACGGGCTCCGTCGGCCTCGGCGTCGCAACCACCGGCTTCTCGAGCCTCATTCAGGACTACGTGCACGCGAAGGGCTGGAGCAAAAATTGGCCGAAGGGGCGGCTCGTCGCGCTCATGGGCGATGCCGAGATCGATGAAGGCAACATTCACGAGGCGCTGCTTGAATATTGGAAGCACGGTCTCAGGAACTGCTGGTGGATCGTCGACTACAACCGCCAGAGCCTCGATTCGGTTGTCTCCGACAAGCTGTTCATGAAGGTGGCGGGCCTCTTCGGCAATCTCGGCTGGAAGGTCGTCCTCATCAAGTACGGGAAGCTGCTCGAGGCGGCCTTTCGCGAGCCCGGCGGGGAACGGCTCAGGAAGTGGATCGACGATTGCCCGAACGACGTCTATTCGGCGCTGGTTTTCGAGGGGGCCAAGGGCTGGCGACGGCAGCTTGAGTCCGATCTGGCCGGTGAAACCCCGACCCTCGATCTCATTCGTGCGCGCAACGATGCCGAA
Organism: uncultured Hyphomicrobiaceae bacterium; assembly: GCA_964456015.1. Taxonomy (GTDB): domain Bacteria; phylum Pseudomonadota; class Alphaproteobacteria; order Rhizobiales; family Hyphomicrobiaceae. The sequence continues at coordinate 8,427 of CAYWBX010000028.1, forward strand.
CTCGCACGCCTGATGACCAATCTCGGCGGGCACGACATGGAAACCATCCTTGAGGCCTTCGCCGAAGCGCCGACGGATCAGCCCGTCTGTTTCATCGCCTACACCATCAAGGGCTTTGGGCTGCCCTTCGCGGGCCACAAGGACAATCACGCCGGGCTCATGAACAAAGCCCAGATGCAGGCGTTCCGCGCCCAGCAGGGCATCAACCAGGGCGAGGAGTGGGACAAGTTCGCAGGTCTCAGGCTGCCGCGAGCAGAGATCGAGCGTTTCCTCGCCGGCGTGCCGTTCAACGCACGCGGGCCGCGCAACCTCAAGGCGCCGAAGATCGAGGTGCCGCGCTTGCCGCCGCTCGACATCAAGGGGGCGACATCGACGCAGGCCGGGTTCGGGCGGATTCTCGATGAGATCGCGCGCATGGGCGGGCCGCTCGCCGATCGCATTCTCACGACCTCGGCCGACGTGACCGTGTCGACCAACCTCGGTCCGTGGGTCAACCGGCGCGGGCTCTTCTCCTTGGAGAGCAAGGAGGACGTCTTCAAGCAGCGCGGCCTCATGAGTCCGCAGCGCTGGGAGATGAGCCCGAAGGGCCAGCACATCGAGCTCGGCATCGCCGAGATGAACCTGTTTCTTTTGCTGACGGCCGCGGGCCTCTCGCACGCCCATTTCGGCGAGCGGCTCATTCCGATCGGCACGCTCTACGACCCCTTCATCTGCCGCGGCCTCGATGCGCTCAACTCCGGCTGTTACCAGGATTCCCGATTCATCGTCGTGGCGACGCCGTCCGGGATCACGCTGGCGCCGGAAGGCGGCGCGCATCAATCGATCTCGACGCCGCTCATCGGCATTGCGCAAGACGGACTCGCCGCCTTCGAGCCGGCTTTTGTCGATGAGTTGCGGGTGATCATGGAGTGGTCGTTCCACTACATCCAGCGCGAGGGCAAGCCTTCGGGCAAGCCGCTTTGGGAACGGGAGGAGACCGGCGGTTCGGTCTATCTGCGGCTCTCGACGCGGCCCATCGAGCAGCTGCCGAGAATGATGACCGACGAGCTTGCAGGCGACGTGATCGACGGCGGCTACTGGCTGCGCAAGCCGGAGCCGGGCACGCGGCTTGCGATCGTCTACATGGGCGCGCTGGCGCCGGAGGCAATCGAGGCTGCGGGGCTGCTTGCCGAGGACCGGCGCGGCGTCGGCGTCCTGGCGGTCACGTCGGCCGATCGGCTGTCGGCGGGCTGGCACGGAGCCCAACGGGCGCGCGAGCAGGGCGTCGAGCGGACGTCGCACATCGAGCGCCTCCTCGCAGCCCTTCCCCGCGATGCCGGCATCATCACGCTCTGCGACGGGCATCCCGAGACGCTGTCCTGGATCGGCGGAGTCCTCGGGCATCGTGTACGGCCGCTCGGCGTCGAGCACTTCGGGCAATCCGGCTCGCTCGGTGAGCTCTATGCGCACTACGGTCTTGATGCCAACGCGGTGCTCGCAGCGGCGGAGGGGCTCATGGGCGGACGGGTGCGCTACCGCCGTATGGGCTGACGCACGGGCAAGGCTCAAAGGCGGTTAAAATTTTATCAGTTCTGTAACGCGATCTTAGGCTCGCGGGACTACGATCATCCATGGTCTGCGAGGCAGACGGGGTTAACAAGGTTCCAGCGTGCCGGTCCCAACGATGACTCAAGAAGCCCGTATGAAGCTCACGGCCGAACGGGCCGCCAGTCAGCTCAGCGTTCACACGCCAACCGAGCGTATCGCCCGGATCGTTTCGATGACGAAGGCGGCCCAGGGGCTCGGCGCCGGTCGCGCGGCGGAGTCGATGGAATGCAACCGGCGTTCACGCCGTCGTTCAACGGCGCTTCCCGCGTTGATGGCATTCCACAACATGCGCGTCACCGTGCCGTGCACCGTCACCGACATGTCCGGCACCGGCGCCCGGCTTGAGTTGCCACCGTCCTCGATCAAACAGTTCGGCGATGGCGAGCATCTTCCCGATCGGCTGATGCTCGTCCTCAAGGCCGACAGGATGCAGGTCGAGTGCGAGGTCAAATGGCGGCGCGCCGGACGTATCGGCGTGCGGTTCCTTGCGCCACCCAGGCCGATGGACAGCGGCCGGAAGTGAGCCCCAACCACATCCACGTTGCGAAGTAGAAAAAGGGGCCGACGGACGCCGTGCCCGTTCTCTGCTGACGGGTTTCGCCCGCCCTGCGCTTACTCGGCGGCGACCGGCTTTGTCTCGCCCGGATGCACGCGCTCGAGCGTCTTGCCGAACCGATCCTTGTGCGGAGTCGTATCGATCTCCTCGAGTTCGATCTCGCGGGCGAGCACCTGCCGCTTCCACTCTTGGTGCGCCGGCTCGTTGGCGTGAAACTCGGGCATGACCTCCCTGGCGAAAAGCTCGAGACTCTCGCAGATGTGGTCGTGCTGGTTCTTGCCGGCCTGGTTGAGCAGGATGATCTGGTCGGCGTGGCTCGTCTGGAATTTCCTGAGCTTCCTTCGGATCGTGTCCGGCGAGCCGACGAGCCCGCCGCGCAGCGCCTTCTCCACGAGCTCGGGATTGGCGTTCTTCCAGTCCTGGAACTTCTGCCAGACGTCGACGGTGCCGGCGCGCGGTCGCTCGCGGTTGGCGCTCATACCGTAAAAGCGTAGCGCGAACTGAAAGAAAGTAAGCCCTTCCGCCCGGCGGCGCGCCTCCTCGTCGGTCTTCGCACACATGAAGTAGGAGACGAGCGCGATGTTCGGATTGATCGGATAGTCGCAGAGCTTGTCCAGCCGCTTGGTGATCGCATTGTAGTAGGCGTGCACCCAGGCGTTGGCGGCGTCCGCCGAGACGAACTGGAAGCCCAACGCGCCCATGCCGCGACGCCCGGCGTACTCGATGGTGTCGAGCTGCGAGCATGCCACCCACAGCGGCGGATGCGGCTTCTGCAGCGGCTTCGGCACCACGTTGCGCCAGGGGAACTTGAAGTGGGTGCCCTCGTATTCCCACGGCTCGTCGCGGAACATCGGGATCAGACAGCGGACCGCATCCTCCCACATGGCGCGCTTGTCCTCGAAGCGGACGCCGAAGGGATCGAGCTCGGTGGAGGACGCGCTCTCGCCCATGCCGAACTCGACGCGCCCGCGCGAGACGAGATCTAGGTTCGCGACGTGGGCTGCGACTTTCGCCGGATGATTGGTGGTGAGCTGGAAGA
>CAYWBX010000028.1:11618-13109 GCA_964456015.1 uncultured Hyphomicrobiaceae bacterium
CGAGGAAGACCGACGGCGAGGAGGCGTGGCTGTATTCCTCCAGGAAGTGATGCTCGACCATCCAGGCGGCGTCGTAGCCGAGCCGGTCGGCAAGCTCGACCTGATCGAGGGCATTCTGGAAGAGCTGCAGCTCGCTGTGCGTTTCCCAGGGGCGGGGCAGCTGCAACTCGTAGAAAATGCCGAACTTCATGAGCGTTCACTCCCTGGCCGTAGGCATAATTCGGCCGCCGCCTGCGGGGCGCCGGCACTGCTTGTTTGGACGAAAACGCTAGCGGAGAAATGGCGCACCGCCAACCGTGCGCCAGGGAGGCCCTGAGATGCGGTTGCCGCGGGCCGAAACCAGTCTGCCGCATCGCGCCAGCGCGGGGCGGCGCCCTGCGATCACGTCCCGACGACGAGCGAAGCGGTGAGCCGGCGCAGCGCCGCGATCGCCGAGAGCGCGGTCACCTTGCCGGTGGCGGGAGTGTCCTCCGACGGGACGTTCGCGATGGTCATGGTGAAATCGGAGGCCTCGGATCTGACCTCGATCGTGTGCGTGTTCCGCGTCACCGTTGGGTCGGCCCAGATTTCGACGGTGGTGCGGTCTGGACCGATGCCGGCGAGCGACAGCGCCACGGCGACGTTCACGTTTGCCGGAAAACCCTTGATGGCCTCACGGGCGCTGCCCCGGAAAACGCAGAGCGGCTCTTTGACGTTCTCCATGGAGATATTGCTTGCGGCGAGGTGCGGCGCGCCGGCCAGCCCGCGCGGGGGCTTCCGTGTCTTGATGGTCACGCTCTGCACGAGTCCCTCGGCGACGGCGCGCACGGCGTCGAGGCCCAAGAGCGCGCCCGTCGGCACCAGGATGCGTGCGCCCGTCCGTCGTGCCTCCTCGATGAGGTGCATGTGGCCGAGGAGCTGGCCGACGGACAGCGGCATGAAGATGCGGCCCTTGGCGATGGCCGGATAGGCGATCTCGGCGAAATGCGCGGCCGGAATCGATTCAAGCACGATGTCGGCATGTTCCGCGAGCCCGGCGACCGGAACGAGGATGGGACGACTGCGTAGCGAAGCGACCCGCTCGCGCGCCTTCGCCTGGTCGCGCGCCGAGACCGCCGTCAGCCGGATGCCGGGAATTCCGCCGGCGTCCACGCAGCGTGCGACGGCCATGCCGATCGAGCCCAGGCCGCCGATTCCGAGCCTCAAATCCTGTGCCATGCGCCATCTCCCATTCCGGCTCCCGCGGGGCCTGCCGTCGCCACCCTGCCGCGGCAGCGAGTGGCACGCAACCTCAAGGAGCGACCGACGGGGCCAAATCCCACAGACGGCGAATGGCGTCGCGATAGGTCGATGGTTCGGGAAAATCCAGTTCGGCCGCCTCCTCGCGCGTGAGCCAGGCGATGCGATCGTGCTCGCTGGAGAGCTCGGGCGGGCCGCCACCCGGCGTGCAAAGGCGGGCGACGATGAACTGGAACACGCCGTCGCTGGGCCGCATCCGCGTCCAGGTGATGG
>CAYWBX010000029.1:0-6285 GCA_964456015.1 uncultured Hyphomicrobiaceae bacterium
TAGCCCGGCATGCCGAGGACCTTAGCCATCAGATCGGCGGCGCTTTGGAAACGCGTGGTCATCACCGCGAGTGCCGGGACGCCGAGCCGTTCAGCCGTGATTGCGTCGTGCAGACTGCACGATGAGCAGGAGCCTCAATCGCCAACGCCCGTGACAACGGCCTGCCACTCGCGGATCCGGTCGACGATGTGCCGATCGGCGGGTGCGCTGTAATTGGACTTGGTGACCAGCACCACGCGCGCCGCTCCGCCCTCGGTCTCAAGCAGGTGCGCAAGATGTCCAAAAAGGCCCTTCGTCCCTTCCTTGCCATTCGAGATGATGCCGATCGTCGCCCCCACAAGCGTCGCAAGCCGTGGCGCGAGGGCCCCGGCGCCAGCTTCGCGCTCGTTGGTCGGGTCAAGTACTTGGATCATCGTGCGGTGCGCCCCGAAGCGGCTCAAATCCGGGATGGTTCCGGCCATCCATTGCCACGCGGAAAGCTAGCCTGCCGCGGTCACTTGGCCAAGCCCGCAGGCCGACCTAGTGTGATCCGCCGTGGAGCAAACAGACCGGGGCGGCGCCGCCGCCCCCTAAGCCGTGAGGACAGCGCATGAAACCGGTCGACCCGCTCAAGGCCAGCGCCGAAGTGCGCGCCGTTTTCGAGGACATCAAGGCCACCAGAAACGTCAAGGAAGTCAACAATTTCTGGAAATACCTGGGGAACGAGCCGAGGATGCTTCGGCACACCTGGGAAAGTCTCAAGAGCATCATGGGGCCGGGACATCTCGATCCGCTGACCAAAGAGCTCGTCTATGTCGCCGTCTCGATCACCAACAACTGCGAATACTGCATGGCGTCGCACACCGCCGCTGCCCGGGCGAAGGGAGCAACGGACGCCCAGATCAACGAACTTTACGCAGTTGTTGCGCTTGCGAATATGACCAATCGTTTGGCGAACGCCTACAAGGTTCCGGTTGACGAGGCCTTCAAGGAACCGCAATGAGAAACAGCGCGCGCTCGGTCGGCCGCACGGAGGACACGGGCGTGCCACCACATTGCCTCGGTTCGAGGCTAAGAGTCGGACTTGCGCGGCGCGCGGGGCTTTCCGAAGGCGACCCTGACCTCGGTCGCGGATCGTGATAGCTTGCCAGAGCGAGATTCTGGACGGCTCGCCCTGCGAGAAGGGGCGACGGGAGCAGCCGCCGCACCGACCGGCGGCGCAAGGACACGCGGCGAAGTCACGATACGGCGGACATGGCCAAGAGCGAGCATCCCATCGAGTGGTTTCTGGGACGGAACGGCAAGCAGCACGGTCCGATCACAGAGCTCGAGATGCGCAAACTCGTTGAGCTCGGCCACCTGCGTCCGGGCGATCTGGTCTGGCGGCAGGGCATGGCCGACTGGGCGCCTGCCCATGCCATGTTGCATGAACTGGCGCCGCCGCTTCCCGCGCCGTTGGCCGGTCCGCCGCCGCCACCCTCGCCTGTTCCGCCTCGCCCGGCGGCCGATCCTGGATCGGACCTGCGTCCCTCCGCCTCACAGACAGATGCGAGTGCATCTTCCGCCGCCGCGGAGGCCGCCGCACGCGCCGAGAAGTGGCGATCGGCCGCGACCCATGCGCCGCGCGCCCCCGGTGACGCCAGACCGGACGCCGCGGCCGCGCCCGTAGCGCGGGGTGTTGGCGCGGGACAACAGAACAGGCCCGCGTCGAGCTCATCTGGCCCGAGGCTCGCGGCCCCGAGCGCGGATCGCGCCGCGGGCGTAGCGTCGGCGCCCTACCCCCCGGCGCCCGTCTCGCCGGCCGGCACGCGCGCAGAAGGTCCTCAGGCCGCCGTTGCAGGCGCTACGCCTGCCGGCCGGCACGCGCCGCAATCGGGCTCCGGACCGGGAGTGCCGCAGGCGCGCGACGGCAAAGGGCGGCACGCATCATCGCCGGGCATGCCGCAGCCGGCTGCTCACGGGCACAGCGGAGCGATCCCGCGTCAAGCAGCAGCGCCGGCCGACTATGCGCTGAGCGACGACGTGCTGCCGCGCCGGCGCCGCTTTTCGCTGGCGGCAGCGGTCTTCATCCTGCTCTTCAGCATCCTCGGCGGTGTTGGCGCCGCTCTTTATCACACGGGTCAGTTCGAGCGGATCTCCCTCCCCTTCGTCACGGTCGGTGATGGCAAGACACCGGTCGTGCGTGCGCCGACCGGAGCAACGAAAGATTCGCCCTCAGCGGTCGCCATTGATACGCCTGAGGCGGTGGATGCCGGCTTCCAGAAAACGCCGCTGTGGCAGCTGCTCAAGCGGGAGTTTCCAGACTGGTATAATGAAAGGGTCATTGAGACTGCGCGGATGCGACGGGACAAGCGCGATGAGAAGACGATCACCGCCTACCTGACGCAAAGTCTCGTTGATCTGCGCCGCAAGAACGCGGCGGCCGCACTGTCCGCCACGCCTGACCGGCTGAAGTTCGTCGCGGCCACATTCGTCGAAAACCTCGCTTCGCTACAGCGGCACAGCATCGAGGCGTGCTACGGTTTCATCTCGCAAGGCGAGAACAGCGCCATCATCATCGATCTGATGCGTTCGCCCGACCATTCCGCGCCGCTGCAGGCGCAGTTTGCGGCGATTTTCGAGGCCATTGCGGACGGCCGCAAATCGCCGCGCACGCATCCGCAGCCAAAGCGCGAGGACTACGATGTGCTCGCGAAGCATCTCGCGCATAAGGGATGGTCGCCGACGGATCTGCAGGTCTTTTCCGATGCGCAGGCGCTTTCGCGCGCGCCCGCGGCCCGTGTTTGTCAGATGGTGCAGGACTGGTTCGCGGCCCAGCTCGCCGTCCAGGATGAGGCGACGCAGACCCGGCTGTTGGTCGAGGCCCTGAAACCGGTGATCGCGGGCTGAGGAGACCTGCGCGAGCGGTGCGCCATCCGCACCTGTCGTATCGACGGCGCGCCCCCTCAACGGGACGGCATGAACCGCACCACCCAATCGCCCGCCGGATCGTCGGCGCCGGTGGCCAGCGCACGCGCGAGGCCACTCACGATCCGTGTCGCGACCGGAACGCGATAGTGGAGTGCATCCCAGTAGTTCGAGTCCTGGGTTGTGATCGGAGAGGGGATCCGGAAATCGACGAGAGGGACGCCGCGGCGGCGCGCAATGTCCGAAATCGCCGCCTTGCAAGCCAGTTCGCGCGCGTGACCGGGATGGCCAGGGCCCGGCACGCCCGCGACATGCGTCGGCGGCATGAGGATGACGATCCGCTGCCAGCCATGGCCCGGCTCAAGCAACTGGTCCAGCCAGTTCAGGGCAGGAAATCGGAAGCGCTGCGGCGGGGTGCTTGCAAGCTCGGCGCGCAACCCTTCCCCGGATGTCGCAAGCGGCCGCGGCACACCGCCCTTGCCCCAGATGTGCTCACGCGCCCGCGACAGGTCGTACTCGCTCTCCGGAGGAACGAATACTTCATAACCGTTGTGTGGCCATCGTTCCCTGACGAGACCCAGAGCGTGGCCGATGCGCCGCCCGGCGATCTCCACAGTCCGCACGTTCAGCATGTAGACGAGGTCGTTCCATGGATCGGCGTCGAACATCCATTCGGGAAATCCGCGCCGCGTGATGCGCTGGACGTCCGCCTCTTCATCGCACCAGACGTGGTCGATCGCGAGGACGAGCATCCCGCGCCGCGGTATCGTCTCCGCGAATAGGCGCGTCAGTCGCATTTGCTCCCACGCGGTCCCGGAATTCAGCGCAAGGTTGGCGAAGCGCCCGCCGAAGCGGCGCTCGAGTTCGGCCGGCTCGAGCAGGCGCGCCGTCGAGGTGCCAACCACCATCGAGTCGTACCGCCCGGAGCGGATGACGGACGGATATTGAAAGCGTTGGTTGTCGTCCATGATCACGTGACGCAACGGCGAGAACCACAGATTGCCGTAAGGATTCGCAATCGCCACGAGCGAGGCGGCCAGCGCCACCAAGCCCCAGAAGGTGCCCAGCAAGACCCGAACGTAGATCGACCACGCCATTGCCGCCCTCAGAACTGAAAGTAGATGAAGCTCGCCGGCTGGCCGCGGCCGACCTCAAGCAGACACCAGACGGCGACGATGGCGGCAAGCGCCGCCACAGCCGGACGCGGCTTGAGACTGCGCTCGATGAGAAGCGGGTTGGGAAGCGGCACCAGCGCGAGTGCGACGGCGAGCGACAGCAGCAGGAGGACGCCGCCTGCCGGCATCGGCCCGAGACCGCCCAGTCCCGCCATACCTCGGAGCATCGGCAAGGCCGTTGCAAGATCGGGAGCGCGGAAGACAACAAAAGCTGCGACCGTGAACAGGAACGTGAGCAGCCAGGCGAAGAGCCAGGGAAGGGGCCTGCCGACGGCCTGCCAACCGCGGCAGACGACGAGGCCGATCCCGTGCGCCAGACCCCAGATGACGAAGGGCCAGCCGGCTCCGTGCCATAGTCCGCACAGCCCCATCGTCACCAGCGTTGCGCCAGCGAAACGGAGCGCCCCCTCGCGGCTTCCGCCCAAAGGGATGTAGAGATAGTCGCGCAGAAAGCGGGACAGCGACATGTGCCACCGCCGCCAGAATTCGCGCAGCGTTGTCGCGCGATAGGGCATGTTGAAGTTCAACGGAAAAGCGAGACCGAACATCAGCGCGAGGCCGATCGCCATCTCGGAATATGCGGCGAAATCGAAATAGATCTGCATGGCGAAGCCCAGGGCGCCGGTCCAGGCGAGCCAGAGTCCGGGCGTCGCGCCAGCCGCCGAAGCGAACACCGCGTCGACCGGTGGCGCCAGCTTGTCAGCAAGGAACACCTTGGTCGCCAATCCGATGACGAGCAGGGTGAGCCCGCGGCTCATGCGCTCGGCAAATCCGGGGCGCCGCGGATCCCCGTCAAGCTGAGGGACCAGTTCGGCGTGTCGCACGATCGGTCCGGCGATCAGGTGCGGAAACAGGAGGATGACAACGGCAAACCGGCGGAAGCCGAAACGGCCGACGACGCCGCGGCGCGCATCAATGAGATAGGAAATAAGCTGGAACGTGAAGAAGCTGATGCCAATCGGCAGGATGATTCCGACCGGCGGCAATTCGAGACCTAAGGCGGCGGTGATGATGCCGGTGAAAAAATCCAAGTACTTGAAGACGCCGAGCACGAGGAGAAAGAGCGCGACGCCGGCAGGGACCAGCCACCGCCAACCGGTGCGAAAATAGACTTCGGCAATCAGCCAGCCTGCGGCGACATCGGCGAGGAGGAGCGGCAGGAAGCGCACATCCCACCAGGCATAGAACACGGCCGAGGCGACGATCAGCGTCCACTCGCGCCAAGCGACATGATCGGCCACGGCATAATAGAGCAGCGTGACGACAGGCAGAAAAAGCAGCAGGAAGACCTGGGAATGAAACAGCATGCGCCGCTTCTAACGCGCAGAAACGTGCGTGCCCAGGAGCTCAGAACGGCAATCGGCCGAATATCCACGAACTGTTGCCACGGTTCACACTTCCGCCTGGTAGGCGCGCAGATGCGCGATCACCTCGCTTGTCGGCACGACATCGGCGTACTTCACCGCCATGTCGTAGAGATTGGCGAAGTGCGGACTCTCGTGCTTGTCGGCCACGCATTCCTCGGGGACGATGGTCCGGTAGCTGCGCGAGAGGCTGTCGACGACGGTCGCCCTGACGCAGCCTGAGGTTGAGCCGCCGGTCACGATCACCGTGTCGCAGCGATGATACGTCAAGAGCGAGGCCAGGTTGGTCTCGTGGAACGCCGAGGCCATATGCTTTAATAGCACGATGTCGCGCGTGCGGTCGATCTCGAGGCGATCGTCGAGCTCGGCGCGGCGCGAGCCGAGCTTGATGTTCTGCAGGCTGTCGGGCGTGTTCGTGCGCTCGCCCCAAACGCCGCAATCCTCTCCGGAAGGCAGATAAGCGACGTACGTCCAGATGACCGGCAGCCCTTTTTCGCGCGCCAGCCGTGAAATCTGGTTCACATAGGCAATCTGGTTCGGGTCGGTCTCATACGCGGTGGCGAACTCGGAGGTCAGCGTATAGGCCTTCTGGAGGTCGATATTCACCACGGCGGGCTTGCGGCCGAAGCCGAAGCGGGGCCGGGCCGGCTTCGCCTTGAGCTCCTCGAAGAGCTCGCGGGCGGTCTTGTTCGAGAGCTCCATCCGGTCTTGTCTCCATGCGCGGCAAGCTCAGCAGGCGGCCGCGGCGCGAGTGGTGCGGACGGCGGGACTTGAACCCGCACGGCATTGCTGCCTCGGGATTTTAAGTCCCGTGTGTCTACCATTTCACCACGTCCGCTTGGCGACACTCCGCAGACGGC
>CAYWBX010000029.1:6295-13102 GCA_964456015.1 uncultured Hyphomicrobiaceae bacterium
CGCACCGAGGCGAAGGCGATGCAAGCCCTCGCCGATCAAGTCAGGCATTCGCCTGCCCTGTCGGCCGGATCGGCAATTGCCGCCGCGCCTGGACGGGACCGATACATTTTTCGTCTCCTTCCTCAATGGACCGAGAGCCTCAGGCTCCGTTGGGCTCGGTGATTCAATGGAGGGTCTCGATGTCGGCACGGGGCTTGGGCGTGATTGGGCGTGATACCGATGGGGCGTCAGCGCCATCGGCCTTGCGCCCGCCCCGACACAAACTAGATTGCGCGGCACGATTACCGCCCTTTCGTCCTTCGGCTCCGATGGCAAAGAAGCAACCCGCGCCCCTCCCCGTCTCGACCGGCTACTGGCTCCTCAAGTCGGAGCCGGACGTCTTTTCGTGGGACATGATGAAGTCGCGCGGGCCCCGGGGCGAGCCCTGGACGGGGGTGCGCAACTTTCTCGCCCGCAACAACATGCGCGCCATGCGGCTCGGCGACCTCGGCTTCTTCTATCATTCCAACGAGGGCCGTGAGATCGTTGGAATCGTGCGGGTGATCGCCCTGGCGCACCCGGATCCCGAGGATACGACGGGCACCTGGCAATGCGTCGACGTCGCCGCGGTGTGCGACCTGCCGAGGCCGGTGACGCTCGCCGCCGTGAAGGAGAACCCCAAGCTCAGCCGAATGTGCCTTGTCACCTCGACCCGCCTTTCCGTGCAGCCGGTGACGCGCGCAGAGTGGGAGGAGGTGTGCCGCATGGGCGGCCTTGATGCGCGGAAAATCGGACGATGAGTCCGAAGGCGCCAACGCGAAGGACGAACACTCGAACATCAGCGCAGCGGCGCGGCGGTTCGGCGCGACCACCGGACCCGCGCGAAGCGCTGATCGTCGCTCATACGCGGCTCACCGCGGCTCCGCTGGTGCCTGAAATCCAGCTGCGGCTTGCCTGCGATCCCGAAGGGCTCTTCACGGCTCTTCCCCGTTCAACGACGGACGGGCCGGAGCACTTGCCGCCATTCTGGGCCTTCGCGTGGCCCGGCGGACAGGCGACGGCGCGTTTCATACTCGACCATCCCGAGGTGGTCGCAGGCCGGCGGGTGCTCGATATCGGTGCGGGTTCCGGAGTTGCCGCCATCGCCTCGGCCCTGGCCGGGGCGCAAAGCGTGCTCGCGGCGGACATCGATCCGCTGTCGGAGGCGGCAATCCGGCTCAATGCCCGGAACAGCGGCGTGGACCTCGCAACGACTACGCAGGACCTCATTGGCGATCCACCTGACGCCGACGTAGTTCTTGTCGGCGACCTCGTCTATGAGCCGGAGCTGCGCACCCGGGTCGCCGCCATGGTCGAGTCCGTCGTGCGCAAGGGGGCCATGGTGCTCATCGCCGAGCGCACGAGCGCGCGCCGCCTGCGCCTCGACGGCCGCAGGCGCGCAAAATCCGGCTTGCCCGCATTCGCGTTCGAGCCGATCGGCGACTATCATGCGCCGCTGACACCGCGCCTGCCGGCGCAGTCTTTCGAGAGAGCACGGCTATGGCGGGCAATGGCGTTGACCGCATCGACGAGATCCGCCCGCTAAGCGCGGGCGATTGGCCAGCTTTCATTCGCGCCAACACCCGCCTGCTGGCGCCGCCGCTCGTGCCTGAGATCCTGCTGCACCTGGCAGAAGAATCGCTTCCGATCTGGCGCAGCACGGAGGAAGAACTCGGGGCCATGAACGTACCGCCGCCCTACTGGGCCTTCGCCTGGGCCGGCGGTCAGGCGCTGGCCCGTTGGATTCTCGATACGCCTGCGGCCATCGCCGGCCGGCGCGTTCTCGATCTCGGCAGCGGGTCAGGGCTCGCGGCGATCGCGGCGCTGAAGTCCGGCGCACGGTACGCACTTGCCGCGGACATCGATCCCTTGGCGCTGACGGCAATTCAACTCAATGCCGCCGCCAACGGCGTGGCAATCGCCACCACCGGGGACAATCTCCTGGCCGGTCCCCCGCCGGAGGACTTCGATCTCGTTCTGATCGGCGATCTCTTCTACGAGCGCGCACTTGCCGAGCAAGTGCTCGCGTTCATCTCCGCCGTGGCCGCACGCGGCCACGCGGTTCTGATCGGCGATCCACGGCGCAGCTATTTTCCGCGCGACCACTTCGCGAAGGTGGCAGACTACCGTGTTCCGGTGACGCGGGAGCTCGAGGATGCCGAAATCAAGCAAACGGCCGTGTGGCGGCCAGGTTGAGACGGACACTTGCAGCATCGCAGGCTGCGCCGCTGTTGCCGAATTGTCGCCAACCGCGAGAGCAACACTGGATCGGCTGGCGTGGCGGCGGTTCTGCAGGCTAGAGTAGTTGATACAAGACTTCACGCGGCTCCTCGCAGCCACGAAGGGAGCAACCGCCGCGACCGGTGAGCGCCGGCGGAAGAGCCTCCGCATCGCGCATCGGAGTTCGGGGAGAAGGTCATGCAATACATTTGCGACGCGCCGCCGCACACCTGGTTCCGCCTCGAGACGGATGCCGAGGCGGCGCAGGAATCCAAGTTGATGGACCATGCGGTCGAGCGCCACTTTCGCCAAGCCTACGAGCGCGCCGAGCAAAGCTATGTGCCGCCGGCTTCCCTGCGCAGCTTTGAGCAGAAGATCGGTCTCAAGGACCACATCCGGCGGACCATGCCGCTGTTCCTCACTCTCAGGGACAACACCGGCAAGGCGCTCGTCACCGCCATGCTGCCGCCAGAAGGAAAGCCCGACAAGTCGTTCCGCTGCATTATCGTCGGCAAGGGGAACTCGGACCCCTACCCGGCGTTCGGGACGGCGATCCACGCGCTCGGCAAACATTTCGGATTGACGCTCGATCCCGAGCGGTGCTTTCCGTACCGGCGTTGATCGGCCTTGCGTATTGCCCGACCAGGGTTCCGCAGGTCAGTGGCCCCGCCGGATCCGGGACCGCACTGCCCGACGGGTCCGAACTCTCGGTGTTCGGTGCATGGCGGCGCCGCAGCGTCTTGAGGACGCCCAGCCGACCTGCCATATCCCCAGCATGACCCGCCCGCCGAAGCCCAACGACCGAACGCCGAAGCCCCGACCCTCGCGCGGCAGGAGCGGCAAGCCGCCGGCGCCTCCGGTGGAGACAGCGGCCGGAACCCCTGGCTTTGGAGAAGCACCGCAAACGACGTTCACGCCGACCGGCCCGCTGACCGAGCGCCCGACCGTCGTCGAGCGTCTCGAGAGCCTCCTCAATCTCAGGGCGCCTGTTGCCGTCGCCCCCACGAGCGTTCCTCACGATCCTACCGGATCGCCGGAGACGCAGCGCCAGCTTCCGGCGCTCCGGCAGGTGAAGCCGCGGCCGGAAGATTTTTCGCCGTCGGCCAGCCTCAACGCGCTTCTGGCCAGGCCCGAGGAACGCTCCGAGCGCGCAATCGAGCTGCTATCGCGCCAGCCCATGTTGGCCGGACACCCGCTCGTCGCCGGCACCGTGCAGGACTTCATTCCGCACCGGCCGCCTCGCCCTGAAAAATCGGAAGGCGGCATCCCGTTCCGCCTCGTCTCGGACTACGAGCCGCGCGGCGACCAGCCGCAAGCGATCAAGGAACTCGTCGAGGGTGTGCGCAAGCACGAGCGCAATCAGGTCCTGCTCGGGGTCACGGGATCAGGCAAGACATTCACGATGGCCCACGTGATTCAGGCGACGCAGCGTCCGGCGCTGATCCTGGCGCCGAACAAGACGCTCGCCGCCCAGCTCTACGGCGAGTTCAAGGGCTTCTTTCCGGATAACGCCGTCGAGTACTTCGTGTCGTACTACGACTACTACCAGCCCGAAGCGTACGTGCCGCGCACCGACACCTACATCGAGAAGGAAGCCTCGATCAACGAGCAGATCGACCGGATGCGCCACGCCGCGACGCGCGCGCTGCTCGAGCGCGACGACGTGATCATCGTCGCGTCGGTGTCGTGCATCTACGGCATCGGCTCGGTTGAGACCTACACGGCGATGACCTTCACCGTGAAGCTCGGCGACCGCATCAGTCGCGATCAGCTTCTCGCAGATTTCATCGCGCTGCACTACCGGCGCAACGACGGCAACTTCCATCGCGGCACGTTCCGGGCCCGCGGCGACACCGTCGAGCTCTTCCCGGCGCACCTTGAGGATCGTGCCTGGCGCTTCTCGCTCTTCGGCGACGAGATCGAGGCGATCACCGAGTTCGATCCGCTCACCGGCCAGAAAACCGACGAGCTCAAGCTGGTGAAGGTCTATGCCAACTCGCACTATGTGACGCCGAAGCCAACGCTGCAGCAGGCGATCAAGGCGATCAAGGCCGAGCTCAAGCAGCGGCTCGACGAGCTCAACAGGGCCGGCAAGCTGCTCGAAGCGCAGCGGCTCGAGCAGCGCACGCTGTTCGACATGGAGATGATGGAAGCCACCGGCTCCTGCGCCGGCATCGAGAATTATTCGCGCTATCTGACCGGCCGCCAGCCCGGCGAGCCGCCGCCGACGCTGTTCGAATATCTTCCCGACAACGCCCTGGTGTTCACCGACGAAAGCCACGTCACGGTCCCGCAGATCGGCGGCATGTTCCGCGGCGACTACCGGCGCAAGGCGACGCTCGCCGAGTACGGCTTCCGGCTGCCCTCCTGCATGGACAACCGTCCGCTCAGGTTCGAGGAGTGGGACGCCATGCGGCCGCAGACGATCTACGTCTCGGCGACGCCCGGCGACTGGGAGCTCGAACAGACCGGCGGCGCCTTCGTCGAGCAAGTGATCCGGCCGACGGGCCTCGTCGACCCGGTGTGCGAGGTGCGGCCTGCCCGCTCGCAGGTCGACGATCTTCTCGACGAGGTCCGGAAAGTCGCGAAGAAGGGATACCGGACGCTGGTCACGACGCTCACCAAGCGGATGGCGGAGGACCTGACCGAGTACCTCCACGACAACGGCGTGCGCGTGCGCTACATGCACTCGGACATCGAGACGCTCGAGCGCATCGAGATCATCAGGGATCTGAGACTTGGCGCCTTCGACGTGCTCGTTGGCATCAACCTCCTGCGCGAGGGCCTCGACATCCCCGAGTGCGCGCTCGTGGCCATTCTCGACGCCGACAAGGAAGGGTTTCTGCGCTCGGAGACCTCGCTCATCCAGACCATCGGCCGGGCGGCGCGCAACGTCGAGGGGCGCGTGCTGCTCTATGCCGATCAGATGACCGGCTCGCTCGAGCGCGCGATCGCCGAGACGAACCGGCGGCGGGAGAAACAGCTCGCCTGGAACGCCGCCAACGGCATCACGCCCGAGAGCATCAAGAAGTCGATCGCCGACGTGATGGCCTCGGTCTACGAGCAGGATCATGTGACAGTCGACGTCGGCCTCGCCGGGGCCGGTGACGGTCCGCTCGTCGGGCACAACCTCGCCAAGGTCATCGAGGACATGGAACGGCGAATGCGCGAGGCGGCGGCCGACCTCGAGTTCGAGACCGCCGCGCGGCTGCGCGACGAGATCAAGCGGCTGCGGGAAACCGAGCTCGTAATCGCCGACGATCCGATGGCGCGGCAGTCGGACGTCGAGGCGCGCGCCGGCGCTTTCGAGGGGCCGCGCAAGTTTGGCGCGGCGGCGAACGCGCCGGCGCGTACCGCCCCCGGCGGCGGCGGATCCCTGCCGAGAGTGCGCAAGCCGTCCCTCGACGACATGGGTCCCGGTACCGATCGCCCCGTCCCGCTGCGTCAGAGCCGGATCGAGACCGAGTACCAGCCGGTGCAGCCGACCTACGCCCAGTCGACGCAGGCGCGTGCGCCCAAGGTCGATGCGCGCACCCGCGCCGGAGCCTTCGGGGAAGGCATCGCGGGTCCGCACAAGCCGACGCTCGACGAGATGGGCCCTCACGCCGAGCGGGGCCTGCCAGCCGGACGAGGCAAGCCGCCCGCGCGGCCCGATCTGCGGGCGCCGCGCGCCGACGGGACGGGCGGCGGAGAGGCCACCTACAGCAAGGGCAAACGCCGCGGCCGGCCGAAGAAAACCGGCCGGCCAGGGGCGTGACTCGAATCACGCCCAAAGGCTTCAAATGATTGGGGCGCAACAGTGTTAGCCGTGTGCAAGCTCCTGGAACTGCCGGCGAAATTCGAGCGGTCGGGAGATGTTGTGGAAGTGCTCGTTCGTCCCGCCAGTACCCCTGATGTGAAGCGAGCCGTAGCCGAGGATCCGTCCGAGAATTCCTTGATCGACGGAAACCGATTCGACTTTTGAAATGGGGATTTCAAGAGATCGGCGAGATATGAAGCCCTCCTTTACGATGACCCGCTTGTTCGTCAGAGCAAACTCGTTTGTAATCATTGCTATGATTGGAGCTAGAAATAATGTGAACAAGGACCAGAACGAAAAAAAGATGATCCAATGGTTCTTGGTTTCGTAAACCAGCGCCTCGCCCGTTCCGAGGTGGTTGTTGACGTAGCTTCCCATCCATCAGCTCCCGGAAATTGTGGACTGTGGATGAATGATACTAATGCGTCGAGCATCGATCGCGGTTGCGGATCGATGCCGCGATTTGCAACCAGATCCCGCCATGCCCCTCCGCATGAACAGCGAACTGCTGCGCGAATTGGTAAGGGCAATCGGTGGCGCTCAGGCGCTGATTGACGCCTGGACGCAGTCCGCGCCCGATCCCGACGAGACCTTGGACAAAGCTACCGTATCCCGATGGTTAAACGGGCGGTCGTTACCCAAAGACAGCTCGAAATTCCTAAGGCTGGCAGCGCTGCTAGATGTCGATCCCTTCTCACTGCTCGCTCCGGAGAGCGACAGGCCGGGCTTGGCTGTGGATCGCATCATAAATCTCATCCGCAGCCGCACAA
>CAYWBX010000030.1:0-3060 GCA_964456015.1 uncultured Hyphomicrobiaceae bacterium
ATGTCGACGTTCGAAGGCCCCATGATGTCGATTAAGGCCGTGAACTCGCTGTCGCACTATACGGACTGGACAATCGGCCACGTGCATTCCGGCGCGCTCGGCTGGGTGGCGATGGTATCGTTTGGCGCGATCTATTGTCTCGTTCCGTGGCTTTGGGGCCGCCAAGGCCTCTATTCGATGCGGCTTGTCGAGTGGCACTTCTGGATCTCGACCATCGGCATTCTGCTCTACATCACGGCCATGTGGGTCTCGGGAATCACGCAGGGCCTGATGTGGCGCGCCTACGACAAGCTCGGCTTCCTGCAGTACTCGTTCATTGAGACCGTCGAGGCCATGCGCCCCTACTACATGATCCGGGCGATCGGCGGACTTCTGTTCGTCGCCGGAGCCCTGATCATGGCCTGGAACGTCTGGAAGACAATTCGGGGCGACGCTCCTGTCGATATCCGCGACCAGCCGCGCATTGCAGCTGCGCCCGAGTTGCGCGCTGCTGCCGCAGAATGATCAAGGGGACGCGCCGTGAAACACGAAACGTTTGAAAAGAACTCGCTGATCCTGCTCATCGGCATCCTTGTCGTTGTGGCGATCGGTGGCATCGTGCAGATCGCACCGCTCTTCTGGGTGGAAAGCACCATCGAAAAGGTGAAAGGCATGCGGCCCTACACACCGCTCGAGCAAGCCGGCCGGGATGTCTATGTCCGGGAGGGGTGCTACGGCTGCCATAGTCAGATGATCCGCACGTTGCGCGATGAGGTGGAGCGTTACGGCCACTACAGTCTTGCTGCAGAAAGCATGTACGATCATCCGTTCCAGTGGGGATCGAAGCGGACTGGGCCGGACCTGGCAAGGGTTGGCGGAAAATACTCGGACCAATGGCACGCGGATCATCTGATAAATCCACGCTCGGTGGTCCCAGAAAGCATAATGCCCGGCTATCCGTGGCTCGCCGCCACGCCCGTCAACGCGTCGACGATCGAGGCGCGGATGCGCACCCTGCGTGCTGTTGGGGTCCCTTATACGGACGAAATGATCGCCAGTGCGCGCGCTGACCTTGTCGCGCAAATCAATCCCGACAGTCGTGGCGCGCGTGCGCTTCGCGATCGCTACCCGAAAGCCAAGGCGGTGAAGATTGAAGGGAAGTCGACAGGGGAGCCGACCGAGCTCGAGGCGCTTATCGCCTACATGCAGGTCCTCGGCACGATGGTTGATTTTGCGACGTTCGACGCCAGCGGTCCAAACTTGAGGTGAGATCATGAGCTACGACTCGATTGCCACGGTCAGTCAGGTGTCGTCGCTGCTGATGTTCCTTGGCATGTTCCTGGCGGTGCTGGCCTACGCGATGTGGCCGCAGAACGGCCCTCGATTTGAAGAGGCTCAGCGACGGGCCCTCGACCTTGACAAGAAGGTGCGGGAGCGGGGGGAATGAGCATGCAATCGCAGAAGAAACGCGAGATCGATTCGGTAACCGGCGTTGAGACGACCGGGCACGTCTGGGACGGCATCAAGGAGCTCAACAAGCCGCTGCCCCGCTGGTGGGTGTGGACGTTCTACGCAACGATCGTCTGGTCGATCGGCTATTGGATTGTCTATCCCGCCTGGCCGACGATGAGCGGATATACCAAGGGCATAT
This sequence comes from uncultured Hyphomicrobiaceae bacterium, assembly GCA_964456015.1. Taxonomy (GTDB): domain Bacteria; phylum Pseudomonadota; class Alphaproteobacteria; order Rhizobiales; family Hyphomicrobiaceae. The sequence continues at coordinate 1,631 of CAYWBX010000030.1, forward strand.
GGGACTACAGCCAGCGGCGTGCAGTCGCGAAGGACGTAGAGGCTGGGAGAGCCGCGCAAGCGTCGTTCCGAGAGAAGATTTCTGCGTTTCCTCTGGGCGAGATCAGGCGAAATGAAGACTTGTTGCGGTTTGCGCTGGCGGCCGGCGGATCGGCCTTTCAGACGAACTGCGCTCCTTGTCACGGCCGAGCTGCGCAAGGCGCCATTGGATACCCGGCGCTGAATGACGACGACTGGATCTGGGGAGGCACGATCGAAGAGATCCACAAGACCATCCTCTACGGCGTCCGGTCTGGACATGCGCAATCGCGCAGTGGCCAGATGCCGCGCTATGGTCTCGACAAGATGCTGACGGATGCCGAGATCGACGACGCCGCGGAGTATGTGCTCTCCCTCACGAATAAGTCGACCGACGCAGCAGGAGCCGCCCGCGGGGCGAAGATCTTCAAGGAGCAGTGCGCAGGCTGTCACGGCGACGATGCGAAGGGGAAGCCTTCGGAAGGGTCTCTTAATCTGACCGATGACATCTGGCTCTATGGAGGCGGCAAGGCGCAAATCGTTGAGAGCATCAGGACGGGGCGCGGCGGCCAGATGCCCTGGTGGGTCGATCGGCTCGATGCCGTGACCATCAAATCGCTTGCCGTTTATGTCCACAGCCTTGGCGGCGGAAAGTAGCGCCGTGCGCGGCGCGCCAGAGGTGCTCGATGTGCGCATGCGGTTGCGCTGTCCCCGTCGCGTCAGTTGAATTCTCGCCAGCGGGTGTTCGGCGGGAGAGATCAGAAGTGGGAGACGGCCGAGTTGGCGTGTCGAAATGTACTGAAGACCTCAGCGTGTCCGAGGAAGCTCCTACGGTGAGGTGGCGGCGCTTTGCCTGGCCTGTCGCAGGGTGGCGTCGGCGCACAACGAACCCGGCAACGTGATCAGTCGGCGCCATGAAGCATAAGGAGGACTACATAATCCCGGCCACAGGCGTCGCACAGGACGTGGAGGCGGCCCCGGGAATTGCAGTTTCGGATGCCGCGGCCATCAACCGGCGCGCGACGCGGGAGCTCTATGCGACGCGCAGGAAAGTGTATCCGAAGCTCGCGCGTGGCCGGTTTCGGACGATCAAGTGGCTCGTGATGATCATAACGCTCGGCATCTATTATGGGATGCCGTGGTTGCGGTGGAATCGAGGGCCTGATCTGCCCGATCAGGCCGTTCTTCTCGACATGGCCAATAATCGGTTCTTCTTCTTCTTCCTCGAGATTTGGCCGCAGGAGTTCTATTTCGTAACCGGCCTCCTGGTACTTGGCGCGCTCGGTCTCTTCTTTGCGACATCGGTCGCCGGCCGTGTCTGGTGCGGCTATACATGCCCGCAGACCGTCTGGACGGACCTCATGATCACGGTCGAGCGGTTCTGGCAGGGCGACCGGAATGAGCGGATCCGAC